>CALBJU010000239.1 GCA_937893205.1 uncultured Bacteroidota bacterium | reverse complement strand
CTTCGAGCGCGACACGAGAGACTTCGCCATCGTTGTACCGGACGACCACCGCCATGCCCTGTTTCAAGCGCAGCAGCAACGCAAAGCCAGCGAAATAGTGCGTGTGATCTGCAATGACCCCAACCATGCCTTGGTTGTAAGCCGCTACCGCATCTGATCCGGTGTTGCCAAATCGATCGGTGAGCATCTGCTGAGCCCGATCGATGTATTGCGATGGCCGCAACACCTCGTTGGCCTGCATGCGATTGAGCGCATACAGAAAGGGGCCAACAAACGATGGGGTCGAGCTCTCTTCGGTTCCTATTTTTCGAAAATCCATTTCAATCAGCCGAAAATTGAAGGCCAGACTCCAGGGAGGAGCCCCGCAGAAAGTCGGCAGATGACATTCGTTTTTTTCCAGCGAGCTGAATTTCCAGCACCTCCACCGCTCCCGTTCCGCAGGCCGCGATAAGCATTCCTTCGGATTGCAGAATTTGACCGGGACTACCGGATCCTTCGATCTGTCGAGTTCTGAAGATCTTCAGTTGTTTCCCTCCCAGATTGGTGTAGGCACCTGGGAAGGGAGACAAGCCTCTCACGTGGTTGTGGACGCTGCCGGAATCTTCCGACCAACGAATCGCACAATCGTCCTTGAATATTTTTGGGGCAGGTGTGGCTAAAGAATCATCTTGAGGGAGTGGCTCAATCCTGTCATCGAGTATGCGACGCGTGGTCTCCAACACAACTTCTGCCCCCAATATCATCATGCGATCGTGAACATCCCCGGCTGTTTCATCGGGAGATATGGGCATTGAGTGCTGCATGATTACGTTTCCCGTGTCGACTTTTCGCTGCAGCAGAAATGTTGTCACACCAGTCTCAACCTCTCCTGCCATCACTGCCCGATTGATCGGCGCGGCCCCCCGGTATTTCGGTAAGAGCGATCCGTGCAAGTTGAAGGTCCCAAGCGAAGAGGCGCTAAACACCGCTTCGGGCAATATTCTGAAAGCTACAACAACAATCACATCGGCCTGAAGTGATTGAATTTCTGACGCAAAATGAGGGTCGTTGACGCTTTCGGGTTGCAAGATCAGGTCAATGCCAAGCTCCTGGGCCAGGAGTTTGATCGGAGTCGATGAGAGTACCTGACCGCGCCCCCTTTTTTTATCCGAACCCGTTACTACGGCAATCGGCTTGAGACCGCCCTCTACCAACGCCCTCAAGGAAGGTGCAGCAAAATCTGGCGTTCCCATGAACACGATCCGCGGGGTGGCGGCGTCATTGTCGGAGGGAGTTTCGGTCATGAGATCGAAGTGACTTGAGGCAGAGAGGCGATACGATACAAATAGAGTCCCTTCAAAACCACCGAGTATGTCGTTTTAGACAAAAAAAACGCCCCCATAATCAAATTATGGGGGCGCGAAAGGTCTGACGCCTCAATGGCGCCTAGTACAACCTGGTCCGTTCGTCCCAGACAGGAACCAGCAGTTGAAAGTCTCCGAAGCCGGTCTTGTCGATGAAGATGAACTGGCGCCCAATGCGTTGGTATTCCCAGATCTCGTAGGGCTCGTAATCAAAGCTGTGGGGCTTCTTACGAACGTGGTCTGGTTCTCCAAAATGAACCAGTACATATCCTCGATCTGTCTTCCATCCGTCTCTTACCGCACCATAATTCTGATTGGCAGCTGCAATGCGATAGTAATATTCTTCCATGCGCTCGTTGCGCTTCGTACCCGGCGTGGGATCACGTTTGGTCCAGAAATTTTGAAATCTCTGGAGCCGTTCTACTTGATTCGGCGCATCCATAATGAAACTTAGTTCACGCCGCTCCGCCGTGTACTCCAGCTGGGCGATGGCGTCATCGATGTCCTGAATATGAGCATTAAGTCCGTTCCACTGGACGACAAAACGGCGCTCGACCGTATCGAGAATATCTCCCGTCAGTCCGGAAATGGTCACTCTGATCGAGTAGGTACCGACGCGAAAGTCTTCCATCGGAACAGTGACGATGTACTGACTCTTCGCGGAGGTCAGTGAAGCCATTTCTTCCTTCGTAAACACCAGGTCGGTCTCAACAACTTCTCCATCAGAAACATCCTGGGGATCAATCGTTGCCGTACCATCCTCTCGGGTACGACGGATTTCCTGGGTTATGGTCACATCCAGATCTCCGGCGGAATACACTTCGTAGAAAACCTGAAATCCTCCTTCATCGCTACCTACGCGCGAGCTGACTCTGGGCACGATGGTAAAATCAGATTCGTCATACGAATCGAGTAGGGTAATGTCCGAGATGGCGATGTCGCCGTCGAGTGCTCGAACCATAACCGGAATGCTTCTCAGGTAGGATTGATTTGAATTTCGGTCAGACAGTTCAAATTCAAACAGATACCGCCCCGGCTCGAGTGAGATGGATTGCGTCGTGAAGTCGAATCGGTTGTCAAGTTGCGTCTCGGCGTACGAATCGACGACAAGATTGGCTTCCCAAATTTTGGACTCGACCAGATTCCTGAGCCGATCATTGTCGGACCACTCGACAGCGTCGAGTTTGATCTGGTATCCCGCCGTAAAGCCGTCCGGCGTATTTATGAAGCTCATTCGGACGACGGGTACACGAGTGTAAACATCTATCCTCGTTCCGCTTTCACCATCCTCATTCTGGACCGCAACGACATCAACCTCGAAATCCTGGGAAACGAACTGAGCCTGAGCAAAAGGGACAAAAGTCAAAAAGAGAAGGGAAAGAACCGATAGCGTCTGTGCAACGAGCCCTATGCTTTTTCCTGCCCTGCTTCTGACACCTTCCGGTGAGACCTGGTTCTTTTCAAGTCTTCGTGTCATAAGAGAACCGCAACAATTTTTGTAACAGTCTGTCATTCAGCTCAATTCTATAAGTCTCTTTAGGATGATATACGCACCATCATCTATGTAACATCATCGACTTGATATCGAGGAGCAAACTCATCCTCAAAAAGAGGAGAATTGCCACGTCCTTCCAAGTCAATACGCGCGGGTCCCAACGAAGAACCCTTCACAATACGAAATATCGGTCTTAGGACGGTAGCAGTCCATTGTGACACAACAGACCGTCAATATTTCAGGATGAATGGTTTGGGACAGACTTCGAACCGAACGGGGTGGGATTGTTCGGCCTATCCTGCATTAAAAAGCGCGTCCACAAATCGCAAACGATCAAATAACTGCAGGTCATCGATCCCCTCTCCAACACCGATGTATTTTACAGGTATTTGGAACTCATTTGAAATGCCAATCACAATACCCCCCTTAGCAGTCCCGTCCAGTTTCGTAAGAATCAATCCTGTGACATCGACAACCTTGCTGAACTCTTCAGCTTGCCGAATTGCGTTCTGACCTGTGGATGCATCGAGAACGAGTAACACCTCGTGCGGAGCGCCCGGAATTTGCTTGTCCATCACACGTTTCACCTTTGCCAGCTCGTCCATCAATCCACCTTTCGTGTGGAGTCGACCGGCAGTGTCGATCAGAACGACCTCTGAGTTTCTGCTTTTGGCAGCGGCCAGTGTGTCAAAAGCCACCGCGGCCGGGTCCGCACCGAGGCCCTGTTTAATGATGGGTACTCCTGCTCGGTCTGCCCAGATTTCCAACTGCTCCGTGGCTGCGGCCCGAAAGGTGTCACCCGCTCCGAGTAAAACTGATTTGCCGGCTTCCTTGTACCGGGCAGCCATCTTGCCAATGGTCGTCGTTTTGCCAACGCCGTTCACTCCCACCACCATAATGACATGCGGAGACGCTGCCAGCGGAGCTTCGAAGTCAATCGGATGTTGGTTGGTCCCCGAAAGAAGGAGCTGACTTATTTCACTCTTTATGAGATCATTCAGGTCATCGGACGAGACGAACTTGTCTTTCGCCACACGACTTTCGATACGATGAATGATATCAATGGTGGTTTTTACGCCAACATCACTGGTAACGAGTACACCTTCGAGCTCATCCAGAAATGCCTCGTCTACACGATCCCGTCCTCGAACCAGCTTGTTCAGTTTTCCAAAGAACGACGACCGCGTCTTCTCGAGTCCAGATTCGAGAGACTCTTGCTGCTTTTTTTTCCTGTCGAACAGACCCATAGATGAGCGGATAATGTAGGCTGGATAAGTTTTTTGGCTCAGGCCGGAGCCGAACTCACTTCCTGCCCCTCTGGATCCTTGGAAATCGGACCTTCTTTTAGATAGACAAAAAACCGAATGTAGTACTTGATCGAGGAATAGCTGAGCAGCACGACCGTTGTCCAGATACAAAAGCTGAGCACGGGTGAGTCCGCCTTTAGAAGCGCAGCGAGCGAGGTGATGGCCACACCGGTCGCCGCCACCTTTCCAGACCAGATACTCATTACGATCCGACCGGTCTTGGCCCGCAAAATCGCACCTCCCGCCATGATGATCAGATCTCTGGCGGCCAGAAAACACAGGAACCAGAGGGGGAGGCTTCCACTGAACGCAAGGCCGGCGACAACGAGTCCCCCTCCGATCTTGTCGGCCATGGGATCCAACACCTTTCCCCAATCCGACTCCGTATCTGACCATCTTGCCAGGCGACCGTCGAAGTAGTCAGTGGCCATTGCCAAGACGACCAGGATTAAGACCCACAACAGTGGTCCATCGATCAGAATCAACCAGAACACTGGGATGATGATAACCAGGCGGGCCAGGCTCAAGACGTTGGGTAGCGTCCAGAACTGTCCCAGGTCAGACCAAGAATTAGAAGATTTATCGCTCATGTTTCCAAGATACGTTTCAGCGGGCGAGCGAACCGCCCTCTTGTTCTCAAAAACGGCACTTTGAGCCCAGATTAATAGACGAATTCGGCTTGACCCCTTGGCTCAACCCGAATTATGGAATCATTCGTTTCACATAATGAGTTCGACTGATCTCACTACGAATTCGTCCATGATCGACCCAGATATCGCTTTTGCTCTGACCGGTGATCTGAATCGCAATTCGCGAGCCCTCAAACAACTTTCTTCGCTGGCCGGCTCCGGATTCACCGTCAGAGTATTTCATCTCGGAGGAGACTCTCCAGCCGCACCGCTGCCAGATACCGTCCACGCCTCCATTGTGAGAGTGTCGGCCGGATCTGGGCCTATGCATTTTCTGCGTGTCCACCGCGCGTTCCGAGACGCTATCGGAGCCTGCCGGGCAAGGCTGTTCCACGCATCGGACCTGTATGTGCTGGCGGCCTGTCGAAGGGCGTCCGATCGGTTCAGGGTCCCGTTCACGTACGATGCCCGAGAACTCTACCCCCATGTCGCAGCGACGACAGGCCGCCCCTGGGCACGGTGGTGGTGGCAGCGGGTAGAGGGAAAGCATATTCGGAGTGCATCTGCCGTATTCACGGTAAGTGACAGCATCGCGGATTCTCTTTCGAAAACGTACACCATTGACCGGCCCACGCTCGTTCAAAATACACCCCTCGCTTCGGCCACCTACCGCGACGACACAGCAGACGCCGAACCCAATCTTCGGGAGTTACTGGGAGGCTCCAGCGAGCGACTGATTCTGCATCTGGGTCAAATGAAAAAAGCTCGGGGCTGTGAAAATCTGGTTCGAGCCATGAAAACTGTCGAGCGGGCCCATCTCGTCTTTTTGGGTTATGGTCCGCTCAAGACTGAGTTGCAGCGACTTACCTCAGAGCAGAATCTCGATGACCGCGTCCACTTTCTGGACCCGGTTAGCCCGGCGGCCATTCATTCGACGATTCGATCGGCTGACATCGGAGTGACTCTTCTGGAGGATACGTGCCTGAATCATCGATACGCCCTACCAAATAAGTTATTCGACTACTTACTTGCCGGACTTCCCGTCCTGGGATCCGACCTCCAGGAAGTTTCCCGCCTGATGGACGACCATGACGTGGGGCTTTGCGTAAACGCGTCGAGCCCGCAAGCGATCGGCAACGCGCTGAACGATATGCTCCTGGGCCCACGATTGTCAAAATGGCGTCGAAATGCGTTGAAAGCATCTGAAACATTTCGATGGGAAACGGCATCTCAGCACCTGATGAACGAATTCATCCGACTCCTTTCTCCTTCCTCGTCCGTCTCATGAGTCAGAACACGTTCCGAAGCATCTCCTTTGCCGTTCTGCTGGCAGTAGCATTCGTGGGGATCGCGAATTCTGCTAATGCGCAGGCTCCGAAGGAATTGGCACCACAACTCGAATGGCCATCCTTCCCGGACGCACTCGACAGGGCGGCGGAATCGGGTAAACTCGTCTTGATCGATATCTGGTCGCCGAGCTGCGGATGGTGCAGAAAATTGCAGTCCGAGATCTACACACAACCCGACCTTCAGGAA
>CALBJU010000238.1 GCA_937893205.1 uncultured Bacteroidota bacterium | reverse complement strand
GAACACATAGCGCATTGGAGGTGCAATGGAGGCGCAGTAGAATCGCCGCACCGTTATTACGCTTTGGTAGATCGAATCAATCCATGAATCGCATCGTTTCACCTTCCTCAACACACCTAGCGATCACGTTCGATTGAAACCCCCGACCCTTATTTTGGCAAAATACCTTGTATTTGGGTCACTGATTCTCGCGTCCTGTTCCTCTGCTCCACCAGACCAACCCATCGAGCACGATCATCCCGGGAGCGCGGTAACGGTCTGGACGGACCAATCAGAGCTCTTTTTTGAGCACCCGTCCATGGAAGCCGGCGTGCAGTCCGATGTCTGGGCCGTTCACGTCACACGCCTCGACGATTTCAGTCCCGTAACAGAGGGATCCCTGACTCTATTGTGGCAATCTGCTACCGGAGATTCGGATTCTCTGACCGTCGATCAACCAGCCCGACCCGGAATATTTCTTCCCACGCCAACGATTGAATCGGCCGGTACCTACGACGTGTATGTAATAGTTGGCGGCCCTCAGCTTCAAGACAGGATTCCTGCCGGCCGGATTGAAGTCTACTCGGATCACACTGATGTACCCCACGACGCCCAGAACGCAGTTGATAATTCGATTTCATTCCTGAAGGAGCAGCAGTGGCCCATCGAATTTGGCATGACAACGGTCACCGAACGCAATGTTCGAAGCTCCTTCGATGTATTGGGCACAGTGGAAGCGGCGGCAGGACGTATGGCCGAGGTGGCGGCGACGGTCGACGGATTACTGCATACTGAATCTAATCTGGAAACGCCGTTTGAAGGGAGTCTCGTTACAAAGGGTGATATCTTGGTGGCTCCGACAGAGGCCACACCAATCCAATTTGTTCTGTGACGCGAGCCGCAATTCGTTCCATCTCCCTTTTGATCATTCTGGCCCTTCCCATCTGCGGACTCTCTGTCGAAAAGGCCTCTGGGCAGATCGTCGCTCTGTATAATGTCGTTTACCGCCCTCCGGGGGTGAACTACCGGGTGATGACGCGGGGTAATCACGAAGTAATCTATCAAGAGGGTGCTCGCAACCAAGCCAGGGAGACCCTGAAGGCTCTCATTGAGACCATGCCGGCATCCCAACTACTGCTTGGTACGTCCTCTGATTTTGGTCTCACAGTCATCCTGAATAACTACAGCGACGCTGGTAATGGCTACCTGACTCCGTTTCCGTTCAAGTCAGAGATTGAGACTGTAGCATTGCGGGGAAGGGGATTGTCGCTTCGACATGAGTCTTGGACCCAACTGGTGACAACCCATGAGCTGGTTCACGCAGTTCAAGCCGAGTTTACAAAGTCCAAGAGTCTTGTGGGCGCCATCCGCTTCTTCTCGCCAGACTTCGCTCGAGCCATAAATCTGTTCATTCCTCCAGGCTTTACAGAGGGGCTGGCGGTCTTTCGGGAGAGTCAGGTCCCCGCAGGGGCTGGCAGGCTGAATCATCCCTTCTTCCTCATGCAAGCGAGGGCCGGTATGAACGCCGGCAAGGGCTGGACGCTTTCGCAAATGCTCGAACAGCCCTCTTACACCCGTCCATTTGACAGATTTTACAAGGGAGGGGCGCTATTCACGCAGTTCTTCATTCAGACCTACGGAAAGGCTGGAGTCGCCAGAATCTTCAACTGGCAGCAAAATCTTCCGATTCTGGGATTCGGCGCCAGCCTGAGATACGCCACAAGAGAATCTCCCGGGAAAGTGCAACAGCGTTTTGAAAACTGGTACGAACTAAGAGAGACCGCCCTCGAAGCGTCTATCGGCGACCGATCCTCGAGCAGATTAGTTGTAGGTAGAAAAGGAGAGATAAGCCGGAAGCCTCAGTGGATATCTGACTCGACGTGGGTGGTATTCTCCCTCGGCTACAATCTGTCAAGGGGATTTCGGAAGGTTTCGACAAACGGTAAGAAGACCAGCATATCCCGCAACGAGATCACAGATGATGCCTTTTTCCACCTTGAACAGCACCGACCAAGCATTTTGTACTCGAGATACGATGAGCATCCGTACACACGTGCCGTCAAGACATCCCACTCCTATTCTCTAGATATATCATCCGGCACAGAGCATCGAATCTTAGGCTCAGATCACACCTACAATCCTGTCCGCTTGAATGGTGGAGCGGTCGTCGCGCTGCAGTCTGTAGGACAGTTCAATCGGATCGTTGAGATCGGAGCAAGTACCATCAGAGGTGAAAAGCTGGCTTATGCTCGCAGCAATTTCGCAAGTCTGATGCCGAGACCTGGCTCCGACTCGCTGGCAGTGATAGTCAATGTGGAAGGGCATCAGGCCGTGTTTCTCATTGATTCCTCGACCGACGATTGGAAAATGAATCCCTGGATTGGTTTTCCGAATTCCTCCATCTACGACGGCTCCTGGAGTGCGTCAGGCAGATACTTTTCGTTTACGTCTGATCGGACGGGGATTCTGAATGTGTATGTACTTGATGCACATACTGAGCAGATTTCTCAGGTCACTAACGTGCTCTATACGGCCATGGAAGGTCAAGTCTCTCCGAGCGGAGATCAAATCGTCTACATCGAGTACGAGGATCAGCGGTTCGATTTGAAAGTGGCGCCGTTTCCAGGACCCTTTCATGTATCGATTAACCGAGATGAGGCAAACTACACGTGGACAACGGATTGGGAGGAAAAGATCAACAGGTCTTCCGACGATTCGCCGGTGAGTCAAGACGTGGCGAATCAGGGCCTGGTTGGTCAGGACAAGACCTACCACGCATGGCATCGCCTCTCTCCAAGAATGATCTATCCCACGGCTTATCTGGATAAGGCCAGAGATAATGAACTGGACGCGAGACTGGGATTCGGAATCGGAGTGGCGCTTCAGGGCACGGATCCTCTTCAGCGAATTGCCTATCACGCCGAAGGGGTCTTGCAGAAGAACCGGATCTGGGGTGAGGTCGGCATTCAGACGGGATTGTTTGCGTTCCGACCCGGATTGAAGTTGGAGAGGAGACCCTCGACGGTAATCGACGGAAATACCGGCCAGAGATTCATTCGAGAGAGGACCAGCCTTGAGGCCTCGATTCTGCTTCCGTTCACCATAGAGCAAAACGTAGATCGAACCAGCTTTATCAGTTCGATTGCTCTTAGCAGACGCTCTGAACGGTTCCTCGATGATGATCTGAACGTGATTCGGGGTACCTCCAGCCAATTGACGCTGCTTCCTGCATTCTTTTTCGGCCGCCGCGTGCTCCGCAATCCGCGCGATATCATCCCCTCTTCCGGACAGACTCTCAGTTGGTTTGGAGACTTTGAGCTGACAAATGATCTTGGAGATACACGCCAGGGCTGGGTGTTATTGGGCAATGTCTACCTGCCATTATTGCAGTGCTTCAACACCGGCATCCGCCTGAATGCAGGACTTCTGCACCAGAACAACGCCTCAATCTTCGGACTCGATTTCTTCAAGCCGATTGGTTGGAGCAATTCCTTTCTGAACGATGACACCTTCCTGCGCTACGGACTTCGGGTCGTTCAGCCAGTCGTGTATCCAGATAACGGCTGGGTGACCATTCCTGCGTTCTTAAGAGCGATATACGTGTTTGGCATTGCCGAATACCTGCATCGCGCCAATGATACCCCCGATAATATTTCGAGTGTTGGCGCCGGCCTCGGCGTGAAGTTTCGCCTGTTCCACCACTTCGACTTCGACTTCAGTATGACATATGCCTACCGGGTTGATGACAAACAATGGAAGTTCATTTCGGACGTTCGGGAGGAGTAGCGGTTGCCTTCTGAAACTACCGCCAGCATCCGACGTAGAGCTGCTAAATAATTAGCAAGCACCATCGGATAGCATGCCCTCTAGTAAAAACTTGAATAGAGATCTCAGTCGTCGAGAGCGGCAGATCATGGATGTCTTGTTCAAGCACGGCGCAGCCACAGCGGCGCAAGTGATGGATCTGATTCCAGACGCTCCAAGTTATTCAGCGGTCAGGGCGTTGCTTCGCATATTAGAAGAGAAGGGACACGCCAAACACGTCAAAGTCGGCCCCCGGTACGTCTTTTCTCCCGTTATTTCGGCGGATAAGGCCAAAAAGACTGCAATGCAGCACACCCTGTCGACCTTTTTTCAGGGATCTGTGACGCAGGCTGTCGCCGCCCTTTTGGACGTATCGGAAGTGGACATGAGCGAAGATGAGCTTTCCCGTCTCCAAAAAATGATCACGCGAGCAAAGAAGGAGGGAAGCTGACATGCTCGAGACACTTCCGGCATCAATAGAAGTGCCCCACATCGAATCATGACCGAGATCGAGAAAGGCCGTCACGCGAGGGCCGTGTTTGATCTTTATCCCGGCGGTGTGACGATCGGGCGCAAGCTGAAAGGACGTCAGATCTGAACTCTTTGACGAGGTGACTCCAAGCGAAACCAGGCGGTTCATGAGCCATATGGCACCCACACTCCAGTACGGCATGCTGTGGGTCCTCAAGGCTCCACGTTTCCACCTCTCAATCCCAAAACGAACTCCCCACGCCACTCGCCGCCACAAATACCGATGGCTCAAGCCGAGCGAGAGGTCAAGGACGGACAGTGCATCAACCGATCGAGCACTCAAGGAAACAGATACGGCTGTACTGAAGCTTGCGAGACCGACCGATAGTGTCGGACTAATCAGCTCAAGAATGTCGTAGGGAGCCTGGCGTAAAGTCCAATATGGAAGCGAAGGGAGTCAGCGTGATTCCAGATCGCTGGATTGGAATCATTTGTCCTTCCGTTCACATTTTCCGTCACAAAAGTGATCGGCGTTAGAGATCCTTGTTGGGCACTCAGATTCAGGGTCACCGCGGACTGAGCAGCAGTGAGCAAGCAAATACAGACAGGCCAGACGTTCGAGCTCACAATTCAGCAGATTCATTATTCCGTTCACGGAGATCGACACGACGGGGAGGAAACCGTAACCGCCCGTGTACGGTTGATGTGGAGCCTTCGGGTGCCAGCAAACCCAAGTGTCAAACCCCAGTGCCAAATTCAGCGGTCCCATCTATGCTAAAATATTCTTCTGTTGTCCTGCTCTTACTGGCGATGATCCTTGGTCCCAGGACGGTAGGAGCGCAGGAGCTCAATTGCTCCGTGTTGGTGAATTATCGCAACCTTACCGGGACAGATTTTACGTTCCTGGACGAATTGCAGCGGCACGTGTCGGAGTATATGAACACGAGACAGTGGACGGAGGACCGGTTCGAGGAAAGAGAACGAATTGATTGTTCACTGCAAATCATCTTTACGGAAGCCCTGACACTGACCAAATTTAAAGCTCGGCTCATTCTGGCGTCACGGCGACCTATCTACGGCTCTGCTCAGCAAACAACAGTGTTGACGCTGAGTGATGACTCCTGGCAATTTGAGTATTCACAGGGCACTCCGTTGATCTTCGACCCGGACCGGTACCACCCTCTCACCTCCGTGCTGAATTTCTACGCCTATATCATGTTGGGCTATGACTACGACACTTTTGATGATCAGGGAGGAGAGGCAAACTTCGAGAACGCGAGACGTACGGCCGAAAGGGGTCAGGCGATCGGAGCCGCCGGTTGGGGGTCACTTGCAGGGGGTCAGAGCCGGGGAGAGTTGATTTCCCAAATCATGGATCCCAGATTCAGGGTTCTACGAACGGCTTACTTCAACTACCACTACGGATGTCTGGATCATTTCGTTAACGACGCGGATGCTGCAAGAGCTGTCCTTTTGACCATTGTCCAGGATCTGTCCTCACTCCGTGATCAAGTAACTCGAGCGTACTACCTGGATCAGTTTTTTTCAGCCAAGTTCAAAGAAATCGCAAGTGTTTTCAAGGGGTCTCCGGAGGCTACACGGGCTTTCGACGCCCTTTCCCAGATGGATCCAGCACATATTTCAGACTACTCCCAAATGATCAACTAGACCCTAAATGAGTGAAGCCGGAAATCTAGTTGATTTCCGGCCTCTCATTGTACGAGAGGGGGGACTCGAACCCCCACACCCTTAGGGTACTAGATCCTAAATCTAGCGCGTCTACCAATTCCGCCACTCTCGCAAGCGGCGCTAGTATTCAGAACAAACCCAATGAGTTCCATACTATGAACGGTGCACTTCGAAGATTGAATGTGTTCTCGATAGTTCTTCTGGCAAGCATGTCCGCATGTTCTCCTCCACGACAGGTAGCTCAGGTGACAGGTAGACCTATCCCACCTCCGGCCCGAGCGGACGAGGCACCTGCTATGGATGATGTCGAGGAGGTAGATCGATACACAATTGTGGAGACGGGTCGATTCGATGACGGGAAAATGTGGACCTTCGATGATGCACCAGAAGAATATTTCGAATCCGAATACGGATTGGAACTGGATTCGACCTGGTTTTCACGGGCACGCCTTGGGGCCCTTCGGTTTTCAGACTCCTGTTCAGCTTCTTTCGTAAGTGCGCGCGGGCTGGTCATGACAAATCATCACTGTGCTAGAGCTTCGATTTCAGAAGCAGAGCGAGATGGAGAAGATTTACATGACCAGGGATTTTATGCCGCGGCGTCCCAGGATGAGCGAAAGATCGATGATCTGTACGTGGACCAGCTGATCAAGATCGAGGATGTCACCGACGAAATTCTGAGGGCTGCTTCAGAAGTGCCAGGTGCAGGGCCGCAGGCAGAGGCGCGGCGCAAGCGCTCTGAAGCGATCGAACGGCGCACCAATATTACCCTAGCTCGCCAGGATTCGAGCCTTCACGCGGAAGTGATAGAGTTGCATGCTGGAAGCAGGTACTCGCTCTACACGTACAGGAAATATCAGGACGTTCGACTCGTTTTTGCCCCTGAACTGATGATCGGCTATTTCGGAGGTGACACGGACAACTTTACGTATCCACGTCACACTATCGACCTTTCCTTCTTTCGAGTCTGGGATAATGGCTTACCGATTGCGACGGCCGACTTCTTTGGATGGGACGCCGATGGTGCGGAAGCGGGTGATCCGGTATTTGTCGTTGGAAATCCAGCGTCTACGTCCAGACGACAGACCGTGAGTCAACTGGAGTATCTGCGCGATGTAGAATTGCCCGCCGTCCTCGAACTATTACAGGATCGAGTTGAGGTTCTGAGTGATTTCGTGGAAGACCATGGCGCACTGGCGGATTCTTTCGATGTCGGGAATAACCTCATGTCTGCTCGAAACATGCAGAAATCACTGGAAGGCCAATACATGGCACTCCTTCAGGGTAGGGTCATGTCCAGCAGCTATTCGCAGGAAAGGCAGCTTCGAGAGGCCCTTCAAGCCAGTGATTCTCTGAATTCAGAGCATGGATCCTTGCTGTCTGACATAACCTTACTGCAGGGCTCCAAACGGGCCTCTTCTGCAAAAGCTGGCGCATTTTATCAATTCCTGAGTCCGGATGTGTCCTCGCATATTCTGAGCCGCGCCGTATATGGCTATTTCTACTCCCTTTTGAGCAGAAGAGGATTGCAGCCTGAACCGCTCAAGGACATATATGATGAAGCGCTTGAGATCAAAGACTGGCCAGATGAACTCGAGAAACTGATCATGGCTCGCCGAATCAGGGACCTCGGATCCTACCTGGGCCCGACGGATCCAACCATGAAGCGGATCTTGACCAATCTGACTCCGGAGCAGCTGGCCGATTCCATTGTGACACATACCGTGTTAGGCGATTCGGTAAAGTATCGGGAGCTTTTATCCGAGAATTATCTTGCCAGTGAAGACGTAACCGTCGATTTGATCAACGCTATCGCTCCATTGTATTTCACACTGGACACCGAGCTGCGATCGTTCAGCGATCGGGAGGACGTGCTTCTGTCTAAGCTCGCACGCGCACATTATTCCATTTTCGGCGGCGTTGATGCTCCAGACGCCACATTCAGCCTCCGCATTGCGGACGGTCGCATTATGGGATACGATTCAGCGACCGGGCAAAAGCCGGCGTTCACGACGATCGGCGATATGCTTGATCTTGCGGACGAGAAGGAAGGCGAGCCGGAGTGGGATCTGCCTGAAAGTTGGGATGAGAAGCGCTCCGAGCTCGCGACTGATCTACGCCTAAACTTTGTGAGCACCAATGATATTGCGGGTGGTAATTCGGGGTCGGCTATCCTGAATGCCGATCTTGAGATTGTTGGATTGATATTCGATGGTAATTCAGAGGCACACGCCAACGAATTTGTCTATTCCGATACCCGGGCGCGGGCAATATCAGTCGACGTCAGAGCAATAATCGAAGTTCTGCGAACGGTGTACGATGCAGATAGGCTCGTGTCTGAACTCCTTGATGGCATCTACATGGAAATCGAAGAAGAGCCGGACTCACTGTGCAGTTGCAGCGGTGATTGCTCCTGCGATCCCCGTTAAGTCGTTCACTGATCTAAAGTAGATTGCGGCGGGACCTCGTACCACGAGCGGTACATCATTTAGCGTATGCGTTTTTACGCCCAGGTCTTCTATGTTTCCGTGGTCACTGCTGATCACGACAGAATTCGAGCCAAAGTCCATGAACTCGAGTAATCCAGAGAGAAATCGATCAATGGACTCGCAGCAACGTGCAGCCGCAGCCCCATTCTGAGCATGGCCTGCCTTGTCCGTATGAAAATACTCGAATACCACCAACCGGTACTTCTTGCAGAGACCGGCGATGCGCCTGGCAGCCTCTCGCTCGGTTATTACCGTGAGATCAGTTTCTGCGACGTTCGCGAGACCGCTACCGGTTAAATCAGCGGCAATTGCGACTCCGTTCTCTAGATCTGCGATGGATCGTATGGTCACCCCTGATTCGAGACAGCACCTGGTGGTGGTAGACCAACGATTCCTTTTCCGAGCGTAGTCGAAGAATCGACTGGGATATGCATTAGCGAAGGCCGAATACGTGGCGCCGACCTGATGGTAGAGGTTCGATTCTGCAAGAATGGGACGCGACGTCGAGTGTGGATAGGGTCCGTAGTGGCGCTTGGCCAGTTCAGCGCAGTTGACACCGGTAAAAATGGTGGACTGTCCTGTACCGCTTTGCGGAAGGCCTTCAATCCCAAGGCGCGCATCGATTGGGGACCTGAAAAGCCTATCCTCAGCGCGAGAAGTAAAGTCCTCTTCGGTCCACGATCGGCAACCGGCCATTTCAGAAAATCCTCCGTCAACGAGATGGCTGAGAGGGTTATTTTCGCCCGCCTGTCCGATCCCCAGCCCGTCAATAAAGAAAAAGAAAACGGATTTCATGTCAGTCTGGAGAACTCGAATTAAAAATGGATCACGTATTGATCCCGACGTGAGCGCGGGGGAAGTTAAGAACTCCGAAAGGACTCTAATTAATTGGCGTTTTGATACCTATGTGGAGCAAAATTGACAGGATCGTGAGATCGATCGGTGCACAAGCACCTCCAAAAACGGCTGCACTCGTGATGAGCGGTGGTGGAGCAAGGGCATCCTATCAGGCGGGTGTGCTGCAATACATTGCCGAACACATGTCGCTGGATTGCATTGAGATCATAACGGGAGTTTCTGCGGGGTCCATCAACGCGGCGCTGATGGCAAACAACACCCGCGACTACAACGATGCTGTGTCGGATCTCTCGAAGTGCTGGAGTGAACTGGAGTCCGAAGATGTGTACGAAGCTGCTTCGAGCCTGAGTGTAGTGATGAGCCTGTTGCGCTCCTCCAAGAGTGATGAGCAGGAATTCCTGCCTCGAGCAG
>CALBJU010000237.1 GCA_937893205.1 uncultured Bacteroidota bacterium | reverse complement strand
TACTTCAAAGAAGGCATTCAGCTGAGGCAAAGTCGACTGACCGACAGTTGGGATGCAGAAGGCTTCTGGAGAGAAGAATTGGATGTTGAGACGAGACCGATTCCGAGGATTGCCATCGAAAATGGCATGCGCTACAACATGATTGTGCTGAAGCGAGCCGCAGTATTTCCGACACGGGCTGGCCCCATGAGTATTGATCCATTGAAAATCGAAAGCGAGGCATTGCTTCCGTTCGGATCTCGGGACCCGTTTCAATCTCTGTTCTCGCTCCGGACGCGATTCACCCCTGTTCAGCTGGCTTCTTCGACGGTGAATGTTGAAGCGCGCCCGCTTCCAGCGGGCGCGCCAGCTGGTTTTAACGGCGCGGTCGGATCCTACGCCATGACGGTAGTGCCGGATCGTACACAGCTGGAAGTCGGTGAGTCCATTCAACTTACCGTCACGATCTCCGGTCGAGGCAATCTTGCAACGCTGGACGCGCCAGAACTCGATATTCCTGCCGCGTTTGAACTATATGATCCGCAGGTAACAACGACGCTGGACCGATCGGGCTCTCAACTTTCCGGAAGGAAGACCTTTAGGTACGTGCTCATCGCCCGTTCCAACGGCACGTTCGAGATTCCGGCAGTCGATTTCACTTTTTTTGATCCCTCCAGCACGCGCTTTCGAACTACGTCATCCTCTGTAGTCGTGGTCACTGTGACCGGGACCGCGAGCACCCCCGACGTAGTGGTGGCGACCACCAATGGAATGCCTGTCAATGATTTTGCTCCGCTCTTTGTGTCTTCCTCGAATTGGAAGCGCGTCGAGACATACTCTTTGCACAATCGTCTGTGGCCCTATTTGTTGGTCTTCCTGCCTCTTCTGATGCTGGGAAGCGCGGTCGTGTACCAGCGCCGCAGAGACCGGTACGATAAAGATGTCACATGGGCACGCGGTCGACGGGCACACCCGTTGAGTAGAAAAAACCTGAAAAGGGCCATGGTGCTGCTGAAAAGCGGTGATACGACAGGATACTTCGAGGAGCTGGAAAGGGCGGTACTCGGATTTATTGGAAATCGTTTGAATGTGGCCGAGCGCGGGCAGACTCGCGAACAATTGGGTCAGGTCCTTCTGGATGCAGGAGTTGACCAATCGCTTCGCACGAAACTGAGAGTATTTCTCGACACCTGCGACAAGGGCCGCTTTGCTCCCGCTTCTATCTCTGGGGAGAACAAGGAAGAAGCATTCGACGAGGCATCGGCGATCATTCCTGACATTGATGAACAGGTGTCTGGATGAGGATATTTCTGCTCATACTGTTTCTCTCGGCCCTCTTTTCCGCCCCGGCCCCCGGACTGGCCCAGGACAGTGATATCCTCGGTTATTTCGATGCCGGCACAGCGTTACTGGTTGATGGTCAGTTTTCTGATGCGTTGGAGCAGTTTGAAAATGCTGAGCGGTTGGGATGGGGTTCTACCGAACTTTACTTCAATATTGGACTTGCCTACCACAGGCTAGACAATCTCGGACAATCGATCCGCTACCTGGAACGGGCCAAAATTCTTTCGCCAAACGATCCAAAAGTAATCCACTCTTTGAATCTCGCGAAGAGTCGGCGAGTCGACAATTTCTCAGAACTTCCTAAACCTTTCTGGCGCCGAGCGCACTCATGGACGGCACGTGTCGTTCCGATCGACGTGTCATTCTGGACCGGTTTT
>CALBJU010000236.1 GCA_937893205.1 uncultured Bacteroidota bacterium | reverse complement strand
TCGCCGAAGGTGAACTCAACCGTCCGACCGAGTCGGCGAGACCACTCTTCATCCCACGTGTAGTCTCTGAGGTAGTCGTTCTTGAGCGGCATTTTGCTCTCGACCATCTGTCCGAGCCGAATTACACCCAGAACTGACGTCCCGTCTCGAACTGGCACCCAGACGATGACAGCCGTTCTTGACGGACCATCCAGAACCAGACTTTCCTGAACCTGTCCCAGAAACCGTTCATCTTGTACGGCAGAGTCCATGGGAAATACTGCCCCATTCCACGCAGTGAGAGTCGGGGTAGGATCGTAGAACTCTACAAATTGTCGGGCATCCAATCTTAGCGAAGCTGCTATTTGGACAAGCTCTTCCCGCCCGGATTGATTCTCCTCCAAACGACGGAATCCGTCGACCACTTCCTCTTGTCGAGCGATCTTGGATGCTCGACTTCGGAGGTCCGCATAGAGGTTATCCAGTTCTGCCTGAATCAGCGTGACCGCTTCCACTCTTTTTTCCGCAGACAATTCCGAGTGGACAGAATCCAGTCGGGACACATCCCAAATACCTCCAACCCAGGTAAACAGGGCTGCCAGAACCAGAAACGTCAGAACCAGGCGAGAATTCCTGGACCACACGGCTTCCAACAACGGGTGAGGGGTTTCAGCCATCGGCCTCCTCAATCAGCAGCTCTCGAATCTTCCATACACCTCTCGAGTTTCGCAAGCGCATGAAGATCGGGATCGGAGATTTCGAGGCCTTCGTCTGGTAAGCACCCTCGAGAAACCAGGCACTAGGCGTCTGGGTAAAGTTGATAATCTTGAAGTCATCGGGAGGAAAGTCACCGAAAAACTCCTTCAGCAGCAGCGTTGCCTGTCCACGAGAATAAAAACGGCCTTCACCGAACAAGGCGATCTCCACAGAACTGACGGTCTGTCTGGCCAGTCCAACCGCGTCTGCTGACATGATGGAGGCCCGAATTTCTGAAATTACCTGCTCACGCGATTGCGCCTGGACACTATTCCCCGGGCCGAGTAAGAGCGTGACTGCCAACACTATGGACGCGAAGCGATTCATATCTCAAAAAGTAGCAAGAAATGCGCCCATAATCGCAAGAAAAGCATTCGGGCCTATTCATGGCCAAATGGGGCCAGGCCGCTCCTCCATTGTAGGGAATCGTCTACAGGCGTGATCTTTTAAAAGGCCACGTCAGTTCTCTGCCTCGATCTATTTAAAGTAGATGAGGGTGACTCCCGCTCCACCTTCATTGATCGGAGCCTCCTCGAAGTGAGAAACGCTGTCTGTTTTGGCAAGATACTCGTGGAGGGCCGAGCGAAGCGCCCCGGTACCCTTTCCATGAAGAACTTCAGCTCGTTCGATCCCGGCAGCCATTGCCTGATCTACAAAGGGGGTGATTTCTGAAAACGCCTCATCTACTCTTCTACCGCGGATATCAAGACGGATCGCGGCAGATTGAATTCCTGATCCCGAATCTGCGGAGGACGACTTCCGGACTCTCACCTCCTGCTTTGGTTTACCCGCAACTTTGATGAGCCTGTCAATCTCCGTTTTCATCTGCATGCTGGCGAAAGCGACCATCGCATGATTTCCATCCAGCTCCAGAATCTCTCCTACGGTCTGGCCGTCGGTCATCCGGACCTGATCACCAACCCGAATTGGGCCAGCTACTCGTGGAGCTGTGGGCGCCTTGGATGCTTTCTTTTTTTTTCTGGACCTTCCCTTGCTATCACTTCTCTTGGTTTCTTCGGCGAGACTGACCTTCTTTTCTTCGAGATCTCCTCGTGCCTTGGACGTCGTTTTTCGATCGGCCCCCGATTCCTTGATTTCCCGGATGGTCCTCTCGACCACCCTGTTGGCGTCGCGAACGATTGCGTCTGCCTGACGGAGGGCGTCCTCACGAATATTCTGCCTTTCCTCCTGAAGTGAATCCACTCGCTGCTGGAAAATTTCGCGGCGCTCGGCAACATCACCCTTCATCTCATCCAGATCACGAAGTGTTTCGGCAAGCTCGCTGTTTCTCCTCATGAGGTCCTGAATGAGAATCTCAGCGCTGGCATGCCCGGACGCCATCAAGTCGGTGGATCGAGTGATCACGGCCGCGGGAAGACCGGCACGGGTGGCGATTTCCGTGGCGTAGGATGAGCCGGGAATTCCCGGTACAAATTCGAAGGTGGGCCTGAGATTGGTCTGATCGAACATCATCGAACCATTCTGAATACCCTCTGACTCGTGAGCAAACACCTTGAGAGGACCGTAATGGGTCGTCACGATGGTGCGGACGCCCTTTTCATGTAATGACTCCAGAATGGCTCGCGCCAGGGCGCCACCCGCTTCAGGATCCGTCCCCGTCCCCGCTTCATCGATGAGGACGAGTGAATCGCGATCGGCTGTTTCGAGAATATGACTGAGGGTCTTCAGGTGAGAGGTAAATGTTGAGAGGTCATCTGAGAGGGACTGTTCATCTCCAATGTCGACGAAAATTCCACTGAACAGATCGAATCGGGATTCTTCGGCCACTGGAATGGGAAGTCCAAGCTGGACCATGGACGCCATCAACCCAACCGCTTTCATGGTCACCGATTTTCCGCCAGCATTGGGACCGGAAATGATGAGGACGGTGTGATCTTCACCCAGATTCATGGAAAAGGGGACGACCTCTCGAGACGAGCCCTCTGCCTTGAACACGAGCGCAAGTGCTGGATTTCGGCCGTCCGAAAAGGATACAATTCCATCCTGTTCTACGCGCGGAACGCAGGACCCCAGCTCGTTGGAGAGGGTGGCCTTAGCCCGTAGAACATCAAATCGGGCGAGCTGGTCCACCGAGGAACTGAGCGTGGGAAGAATCGCGCGGATCCTGTCGGTTAAATCAACCCGAATCGCAAACATCTCTCTCATCTCCTCCAGCTCCAGTTCCCGAACCATATTGTTGCTTTCGAGACTCACGGCCGGCTCAA
>CALBJU010000235.1 GCA_937893205.1 uncultured Bacteroidota bacterium | reverse complement strand
GTCCTCTGATGGAATTCCGATGGTCCACGCGAGCGGCGCAAGCCCCCAGCCCAAAATTTGCTCGATGGTCAGAGAGGCTCCAAACAATCCGGCGCCATATCCAATCATATAGTTGAGCATCGCGATCAGGGCGAGAAATGCCAGCAACATGGCACCCACATTGAGCGACAATTTGAGCCCGTCTGAGGCTCCGGAAGCGGCCGCATCGATGATGTTCGCAGACGTTTTTTCGACTTCAATTTTCGCGAGTCCGCTCGTCTCCGGTTCATCCACTTCGGGAATTATCATCTTCGCGAGGAGCAGGGCCGCTGGAGCGGCCATGATGCTCGCGCCAAGCAGCTGTTCGGCGAACAACAACCTTCCCACATCCAGAGGAACGCCTATGGCGATAGAGTAAGGATCACCCAGTATCTGGATATACGCGGCCATTACGCCTCCCGCGATAGTCGCCATGCCACCGGTCATGACCGCCATCAGTTCTGACATGGTCATGTTTTTCAGGAAGGGCCGTATAACGAGTGGAGCCTCCGTCTGGCCGACAAAAATGTTTGCCGTCACCGAAAGAGATTCCGCGCCACTCGTTCCAAGAAACTTGCTCATCGCCCATGCCATCCCCTGGACGATTTTCTGCATCACGCCCAAGTGATACATCACAGCCATCAGAGAGCCAAAAAAGATGATGGTCGGTAGTACCTGAAATGCGAAGAACTGACCCAGGCTTCCCTCTGTACCAGCCGGCAGAGCGAGAGCGCCGAAAATGAACTGAGCGCCAGCGGTAGTGAAGTTGAGAACCAGAACAAAAAAGCCGCTCACCCAGGAGAAGAACATCTGGGGCCATCCCAGTGGGGCAAACACCTCTCCCATCGCCTGTCCTTTCAGTAAAAAAATGGCCAACACAACCTGTAGGCCGAGCGCCGAACCAACCATGCGCCAACTGATGCGCTTTTTGTTGTTCGACATCAGGAAGGCCAAACCCAGGATAACTGACAGGCCCAGCAGGCCGCGAAGGATTGCGATGAAGTCCATCTTGATCGAAGTGGGTTGAAGAATCAGGTGACCGCGGAATATACACGAGCGCGACAATTGCCAAAGAATCGCCAATTGTTTTAAAGACTCTTTAAGACGCCTTGCCCGTCACGTATCTTCCGCGAGTGAGCATTCGCTCTCACCTATTTTACGCACTCTGATCTTTTCATCCAGTCGGATGTCACTTTCTGAATGACCCAATTCACTTTGCTCCCTGATGACGATGCTCCGGCACCCATAACCTCGGCGGCCGTCATCCTCGAGGGGCTAAACGAAGCACAAAGAGAAGCGGCTAGTGCCAGTGAGGGCGCGGTGCTGATTGTTGCTGGACCCGGTTCCGGAAAGACGCGGACCCTGACGCATCGCATCGCCCATTTGCTCGCAACGGGAAAGGCGCGTCCCTGGGAAATACTGGCAATCACCTTTACCAACAAGGCAGCCCGCGCGATGCGCGAACGGGTTTTGGAGCTGGTTGGTGAAGAAGTGGGTCGCGGAATGGCACTGGGCACGTTTCACTCGATGTTCGCCCGGGTCATGAGGGTCGATGGAGATCGAATCGGATACACCTCGAATTTTTCCATCTACGACTCTGACGACAGTCAGCGGGTGATTCGGGATCTGATGCACCGATTCGCGATCGACACCCAACAGATCAGACCTCGGGCGATTCAGCATCTCATTTCGAGTGCCAAGAACAAGATGGTCTCGCCTTCTGAATACGCACAATTGGCCGTGACTCAGGCTCAGGTGCGTGCGGCTGAGCTCTATCAGCCCTATCTGGACGAACTGCGCTCCGCGAACGCGATGGATTTTGACGACCTGCTGTTGAAGCCCATTCAACTCTTCGATAATCACCCTGACGTTCTGGAAAAATATCAGGATCGGTGGCGATACATCCACATCGACGAGTACCAGGACACGAACAAAGCCCAGTATCTGTTGGCGCGCATGCTTTCGAAAAAGCACGGGAATCTGTGCGTGGTGGGCGATGATGCACAGAGCATCTATGCTTTTCGAGGTGCGGATATCACCAACATGTTGTCCTTCCAGCGAGACTATCCCAATGCGAAGACGATCCGACTTGAGCAGAACTACCGCTCCACACAGCGAATCGTCAAACTCGCAGATTCGATCATCAAGAACAATCAGAATCAGCTCGAAAAGAAGCTCTGGACCGACAATGACGAAGGAGATCCGATCATCATGCTGGAATCCATCTCAGAGCGGGATGAAGCGCAAAAAATTGAGCGACGAATCCGAGATATTCAGGTCCGGATGGGATTCCTGAACAAAGATTTCGCCGTCCTCTATCGAACCAATGCACAGAGTCGATCGCTGGAAGATGCGTTGCGCCGTGGAGGAATACCCTACCGGGTCGTTGGCGGTGTGTCCTTTTATCAGCGAAGAGAAATCAAGGACGCACTGGCGTATCTGCGATTGGTTGTTAATCCGAATGATGTTGCCAGCCT
>CALBJU010000234.1 GCA_937893205.1 uncultured Bacteroidota bacterium | reverse complement strand
TGTCAGGCACACTGGGCCCGGAGGTAGAGTCCACTCGCAGTGTCACGTTGGCCGATCTGGATGGCGATGGAGACATTGATGCCATCGTTACGAATCGGGGAATGGAGAACGGAATTTATCTGAATGAGGGCGATGGGAGTTTTGGTCCTAAACGATCGTTTGGTACCAGCGACGATTCAACGATTTCTCTCGCCGTGGCCGACATCAATGAAGATGGACTACCTGATCTGGTGCTTGCAAATAGAGACGGACAGGCCAATTTCGTCTACTTGAATGATGCCGCCCTCAGTTTTGACACCGCTCTTCCGTATGGAACCGGGAGCGATGAGACACGCGCTGTCGCAGCTGCTGATATGAACTCAGACGGCCATCTGGACCTGGTTACAGCCAATATTGGGGAGGCCAATGGGATTTATTTTGGAGACGGGACGGGCAGATTCGATGAGGGTGTGGCATTCGGCGCCGATGACGGACTTTCCTACGATCTTGAAGTCGTGGACCTTGACAACGATGGAGACCTGGACATTGTTATTGGCAACGTACGATCACAAAATGTTGCTTTCTTCAATGATGGAACGGGCATCAACTTCGAGGAAGTACGATTCGGATCGCCAGAGGATATCACCTACGGAGTGGGAGTGGGTGATGTAAATGGGGATGGCTTTCCAGACATCGGTGTCGCGAATTCCGACGGTCTGAATGGCATACACATCAGCCAACCTTCGCGGGATCAGTGACGACCGGGCGGTGATCGATAGGAGCTTAGGGTTGCTCCTCGGTGACAGGCACGTAGGGCCCCCCGTATTCGGTCTGGAGTTCGTCCGTTCGCGCCCTCAATTGATCCAAGATCTCCAAGAAATCAGCGTCGTCGACCAGATTTACTGTTTCCATTGGGTCTTCGAAAAGGTCGTAGAGCTCCTCGTACACCGGCGTTTGCTCAAAATATCTCGCGTACTTGTAGCGTTCTCCCCTGACACCCTCGTGCTTCGGAATCTCGGGATGATCGAAGAGGTGCTCGACAAAAAAATCGGTTCTCCAATCGGCGGGTGATGCTCCTGCGAGGATGGGCACCAGGCTTTCTCCCTGCATCGAAGTCGGAATCTCGACACCGGCCATATCGAGAAGTGTTGGCGCGATATCGACATTCAAGGCGCTCTGAGTTGGAATCGATCCCCGTTGTTGAACTCCGACGCGAGGATCGAAGACCACGAGCGGCACACGTATGGAAAGCTCATAGGGGAGCCATTTCCCCGCGTAGCCGCGCTCGCCCAGAAAATAGCCGTTGTCTCCCATCAAGATGATGACCGTATTGTCGGCCAGCTCCAGCGATTCAAGCTCTTCCATGACGCGCCCGATGGCAGCGTCGACTCCGCTGATCATCCGGAGGTGTCCTTTTGTCATTTGCTGCCTTTTTTCAGGCGTGTCGAAACGCCAGTACCAGCGGACTCTATTCAGCGAAGCCTCCTTCAGAAACTCAGGTAGTGCGTCAAAGAACTCTGGCTCGGAGAGGGGAGGGTCAGGAATGACGGTGTTCGAATACAACTCGTTCATCGCCTCGGGCCAGATAAACTGGCGCTCGTCACTATCGTCGGCGTGCGGGGCGTTAAAACTCAATGTGAGAGCGAAGGGGCTGGCGTGATCGGTTGATCGCAGAAACTCAATCGCTCTGTCTGTGGTGATGTCCGTCACGTGGCGGATCGAGCCGTCCTCCTGCTCCCTGAGGTAGGGTGCCGCCCGGAAGGTTTCGTAGACGTCAAACATCCCATCCGTAGCTCCATCCTCCGTCCTGACACCAAATTTTCCGATATGCCCTGTACGATAACCGGCCTCTCGGAGCAGGACGGGATAACTTTTCTCGATAAACCGGTCTGCGAGTGGCGGTGTAGCAAATGTGAACTGATGAGTTCGTTCTACGAGTCCTGTCAGCAGACTGGCGCGGCTGGCGGCGCAAATCGGGGTTGTTACGAACGCGTTTTCGAATCGGACACCCTCCATTGCCAGTCTATCCATATGCGGGGTTTCAAGCATTGGATTGACGACGCCCATCATGTCGAATCGCTGATCATCGGTTATGATGAACAGCAGATTTGGTCGTTCTACCGTACTCGCCTGCCGTTCCTGCGCGGAACAGCTTATAAAAAGCAGAGCGAGTAATAGCACCAGATTTTTTCTCATGGACGTTCTATTGTTAGCGCAGCCATAAATATAGGATCGCCATGACCGCGATCAGGCCCAGTGATATACTTCTCGGATCCGACATACCAGTAAGTTTTGACCCAAAAAGCGCTCTCATCGGCGGCTCCCAATGGATAGCATCGAGTTGCTCCTGTTTTGGAGGAGGTGTGGCAAGACTCGTAACAACAAATACGATGGAGCAGAGGCAGAAGAGCCACCAGCCAACCTGCATGAACGGAATGCCCCACACGTCCGCTACAAGTCGGGTATCGCCGAAGGCGGGTAGATCCACAAGAAAATAGACGACGCCAATGGTAAGCCCGAAAATGAATGTCGTTACTGCCGCCTCTTTGGTCCCGCGTTTCCAAAAAACTCCAAACAGGAAGACACATGTGATCGCAGGAGCGAACATCATCGGGATTTTATTGACGGCCTCGAAAATGCTGGCAAACTTGCCGGCGTAAGGTGACCATAACATTGCGAGAACAATAACGACTCCCGCCGTGATTCTTCCGATTGTTACCAGTGCCCGATCACTTGTCTCGGGACGCATTTTCTTGACGATATCTTCCGCGACCACTGTTGCCGTGCTGTTAAGTGCCGACTCGACCGTACTCATGACAGCAGCCAGTAGACCGGCTGCAAGAAGACCTTTTACTCCAGCTGGCAAAAGCTCCTGTATCATGACCAGCAACGTGTCGTTTGGCTGCTCGATCAGGTCTTGAAAGAGGACATATCCGAGCACACCGGGGAGCACCATGAAGAAAAGCGGCAGGATCTTAAGGCCACCGGCAAATAGTGCCCCCAACTGGCCGTCGCGCAGGCTTCGGGCACCCAACGTTTTTTGGACGATGGTCTGGTCCGTACACCAATACCAGATTCCGAGAATGGGGTATCCCAGAAGGACCGACACCCAGGAGTATTCGTTCAGTCTACCCGTTTCCGGATTTCGGAATGAATGCAGCATGCTCAGCTGATCTCCCTTGACGGCGGCCTGTAGATCAGCCAGGGAATGGATGCCCTTGTCAGGAAGAGCAAGGATCGCGAAGATCGTGAGTGCGACTGCGCCGGAAAGAAGAAGCACAGCCTGGATGGCATCCGTAACTACGATCGCTCGCAGGCCACCGATAATCGTGTACGTAGCAGCCACGAGTGCAATTACGATCACCGACCAGACTACAGGAATTCCGAAAAAGTACAGGAATACCATCGCCCCGGCATAGATGCTGATGCCAATATGAATCAGCATCGCGGACACGACCGTGATCAGAGCCATGATCAATCTTGGCGTCGGACTGTATCTCTTTTCAAGAAATTCCGGAAGCGTGCTGATGTTACTTCGCAGGTAAAACGGCACAAAGATCAAGCCCAGGATGATCAGCGTGAATGTGGCCATCCACTCAAAATTGCCTACGACGAATCCAATCCGATACCCATCGGCCGCCAGACCAACGAGGTGGATCGTTGAAATATTTGCCGTAAAGAGAGCGGCCCCGATAATGGGCCAACGAAGAGATTTTCCAGCGAGAAAGAACTCTTTACTCGAGGTGTTCTTTCGATACCCGACAAATATCCCGATGGCCATGATGCCCACCATGTAAACGATCACAATGGTGATATCAAGAGTCGTCATGAATACTGTCCTCTCGGTGGATTAGTTAGCGTCGGAAGCAATCCTGGATGAGCTGAAGCATTTCTTCCTCAGATGCGATCCGAGGATTGTTCATATAGTCCGGAAGCACCCTGCACTGCTGAGCCAGGGCTCGTAACTCTTCTTCAGGAACACGCTTTTCCTCCAAACCCATCCATAATCCGATATCTCGGAGAAATTGGTCCAGTTCATCACATGAGCGCTGCGCAGCGGCCAGATCGTCAACACTTTCAAGTTCGGGATTAAACAGCCTTCCCAGTCTGGCGAAAGGACCCACCGCCGAAGCGTATGTGAACCGCGTAAAAGCCGGATAGTTGAGCGCGAGGGCTTCACCGTGCGCGATGTGAGGGTACATGCCCCCGATCGCCATACCAATGCCGTGGGGCAGCGTGACACCCACGGTCGCTATGCAGATTCCGGCGAGAGTGTCGGCGTGGGCAAGCGCTGTTCGCGCCTCGATATCGGCTCCGTCTTTGAGTGCGGCAGGTAAGTGTGTGGCAACCAACGCTATTGCCTCCCATGCCATTGACACAATTTCTACAGAAGTGTTAACGTGAATAGCGCTCTCAAACGCATGGGTGAACGTGTCGAAGCCCGTACAGGCGGTTACGTGCCGAGGCACGCTCAACATCAGTTCAGGATCGACTATTGCTACCCGAGGAAACAGTAGCGAATTGTAGAGCGCGGATTTGTCCCGTGTCTCAGTATGCGTCACCACGGAGACCTGCGTGACCTGCGAACCGGTGCCGGATGTTGTCGAAACTGCGACAACGGGTAAGGTCTTTTCGGTTGGCGCCACATCCCGGTAGAAGAGGTAATCCCAACAACTACCATCATGAGTGGCCTCAACAGCTAGTGCCTTCGCAGCATCCATGCTGGAGCCCCCACCCACACCCAGAATGACGTCGGCGCGGTGCTCGACGGCCATTTGCGCACCCGCACTCATGGTATCTGTGGTGGGATTGGGAATGACTCCATCGAAATGAGCGACGGCGACTCCCGCGCTTTCGAGGTAGCCGGTGAGTCGGTCGAGATACGACTTCGTCGACCCAGTTTTTGGACCAGTGACGAGAAGGCATCGACTACCGAATCTGGCGACCGTTTTTCCTACAGTTGTCAGTGTACCGGAGCCAAATACTACTTCTGTCGGAACGTGATTCCCGAAATCCGGGGTGGATGGGCTTGTTGTCATGCTACGTTGTTAGGTGGGCGGGCTGATGTTACGGCATTTCGGGCATACCTCCCTCCTGGGTACACACATAAGCAGCCAACCAGTTTGCCTGCGCTGCGATCGAATCCAGCGGCTCCTCTCTTAATAAACCCATCGTGAGAACTGCTGAAAAACAGTCGCCGGCTCCCACGGTATCCAGAATCCGTTCCTGCGAAAACCCGTCGTGTCGGATCGTTTGTTCATCTGTTCGAATAATGCATCCGCGCTCAGCCTGCGTGACAGCGATTGCGTTCAACGAATACCTAGTCGCAAGCTGATCCAGAAGAGATTGTGTCTCACCTTTGATTCCGAGGAGGCTGGCCAGGATGATCAGTTCACTCTCATTGAGCTTTAATACGTTTGCCAGCCCCAGATTTTCTCTAAGCAAATTGTGATCATAATAGGCCTGACGCAGGTTGACATCGAATATTCGAAGACAATTCGGCCTGGTCACTCTCAAAAACGAGCGAATGGTTTTGCGAGAATAAGCTGATCGCTGCGCCAGCGTTCCAAAACACACTGCGTCTGCTTCGGACGCTAATTCGAGCTGTTCAGAAGTGCGAGAGATGTAATCCCATGCTACCTTTTCGGTTATGGCATACTCCGGAATACCCTCTGGGGCAAGAACTACAGAGACCGATCCTGTTGGATGCTTGTGATCAATTCCGACATGTGACGAGTCCAATCTGCGTTGATCCAGATCATCGAAGATCGCCCGCCCTGCCTCGTCATCGCCCACTGCGCTGACAATAACCGAATTCGCTCCGAGAATCTGACAGTGGTAGGCAAAATTAGCCGGAGCACCACCTAGCCGTCTGCCGGTCGGAAGTTCATCCCACAGCAGCTCACCGATCCCGACTACGATGAATCCTGTTTCGCCGTTCGCCACGTTCAATTCCAGAATGACTACTCGTTACAAGTCGATGAATACCTTCATACTTCGCGGTCCTTCCCGATCAATAAACTCATAGGCCGCGGCGAATTCTGCGAACGAAAAATGTCTCGTATCCAGAGGATCAATGGTGATGTCCCCCGAAGCGATGCGCCTAACAGCCTCCTCATAGTCGGCATGTTGGTACATCAGCGTCCCCACAATACTCAGTTC
>CALBJU010000233.1 GCA_937893205.1 uncultured Bacteroidota bacterium | reverse complement strand
ATGCCAAGACCGTAATTATCGGAAGCGGCTCGGATGGACTGCCTATCATCCTGGGCAATCAGTAGCTCTATTAATCTTAATGCATGATGACGGGTTATAACGATGGGCGCGGCCGTGGAGGATCCACAGGCCGCGCCCAAACCGCTTCGGTGGCCGATTCATCAAAGAGTGACTTTTTTGACCGCGTGTGGGCGGTCGTAGCTGAGATTCCTCTCGGGAAGGTGACGACCTACGGCCACATCGCCGAATATCTGGGATCAAAAAGCGCGGCTAGAACGGTGGGATGGGCGTTGAATGCTGCTGCAGCTCACGGACTACCATGCCACCGTGTGGTGAATCGGTACGGTGGCCTAAGCGGACAGGCCAAATTCGGGGGTCCTCACATCATGGAGGACATGCTGCGCAGTGAAGGTATCGAGTTTGTCGACGAGTGTGTGGTCGATATCGAGCGCCACCTCTGGATTCCTGGGAAGAAATCGCAATTCAGTTCGGATCAGGACGGATAGAATCGAGTGTCCGGAAGAATTCCGGAAAGGACACTGCAACCGAATCGGCGCCGGAAATGTGTACAGGATCCGACGCGGATAGTGCGGAAATGGCCATTGACATGGCAATTCGGTGGTCGTCAAATGCCGAAACGTGCCCGCCGTGAAGTTGCTGGGGCCCTTCAATTGCCAGCCCATCTTCAAATTCTTCGACTTTTGCGCCCAATGCACCCAGCCCCTTGACCATGGCATCGATGCGATCGGTCTCTTTGTGCCTGAGTTCGCCTGCACCTCTGATTTCTGTACGGCCCGTGGCCTGAATCGCCGCCACACAAAGAATCGGAATTTCGTCGATTAGAGATGGGATGATATCCTTAGTAACGGTGACGCTCGCAAGCTGCGATGCGTAAACGGTGATGTCGCCGACGGGCTCTGAAGAAATTTCGCGCTGGTTTTCGATTTCAATTCGAGCGCCCATGGCGCGCAGGACCTCCAAAAGTCCGGTGCGGGTTGGATTCAGTCCTACATTCGGCATTTTGAGCACTGAGCCAGGGGTGATACACGCTGCCACAATAAAAAAGGAAGCCGCCGAAAAATCTGAAGGGATCGTCCAGTTTCGTGGTTCGACCTTCATTCCGCCCCTGATGTGGACGAGGCGTTTGCCATGCTGAATTCCGGTGTCCAGTCCGAGCATTCGTTCGGTGTGGTCTCTCGAGGGAAGCGTTTCGATGACGGTTGTGACCGAGTCGGCATAGAGACCGGCCAATAGGACGCACGACTTGACTTGCGCTGAAGCAACAGGAAGAGTGTACTCGATTGCGCTGAGCGGGCCGGATGCAGGTCCCACGGTGAGAGGTGCGTGTCCTTCGACCGAATCCACCCGGGCATTCATCTGTCGCAGTGGATCGAGGATGCGACCCATTGGTCTCGAGGAGAGCGATTCGTCCCCGATCAACGTGCTTCGAAAATTCTGCCCCGCCAACAGACCCGAAAGGAGGCGCAGCGTAGTGCCCGAATTTCCACAGTCAATGGGTTCGGACGGGGGCGAGAATCCTCGAATCCCCTTTCCGTGTATGATCAGAACGTCCTCATCCGTCTCAATCTGAATACCGAGCTGTCTAAGACACGAGAGCGCTGACTGCGGATCGGCAGAGGATGGATATCCCTCAATCCGGCTCGTTCCCTCCGCAATTCCTGCGAACAGGGCCGTTCGCTGTGCGATCGATTTGTCCGCAGGCAGATGAATCGTTCCGCGAAGCCCGTCGGCAGGTCGAACGGAGCGTGTATTCTTATTGTTATCGACCATCGGTTCAATCGACAGAAATTTCCGCTTCGACTTCTGCCAGGAGTCGGATTCTCTCGTCATAGGGAAGGAACGCATGGCGAAATGCATTGATGGCCGCTTCGGCGGTCTGTGAAGCGCTCAATCCGCAGCGTGTGTGGGCCAGATACATTTCGCCCGTAGTACTCGTGTGGCTGAACAGGCGACTGTCGGTATTAATGGTGATGGCCACACCGGCATCGGCCAGCTCCTTGATCGGATGTTTTTCGTATGAGGGAACGACGTTGGTCTGGACGTTGCTCGTCGGACAGATTTCGAGTGGAATCTGGTGATCAACGATGTGTCGCATCAGCTCGGGGTCCTGAACCAGTGTGATTCCGTGCCCGATCCGGTGGGCACCGCAAAAGAATAGCGCCTGATGAATGGATTCGGGTCCCCATGATTCGCCGGCATGCACCGTCAGGTTCATGAGATTATTCCGTGCGTAGTAGAAGGCTTCCAGATGCTCTTTTGCTGGATTACCAGCTTCTCCTCCGGCGAGGTCGAAGCCAGACACGCCACGATCTCGATACTCGACTGCCAATTTCGCTTGTGCCACCGATGCATCTATGAATCGATCCCGAAGCGCACACACGATGACAGACGAAAGAATTCCATGATCCAAACGGGCACGCGCGAGACCGTCCAGCACGGCTTCCATCACCGCTTCGAGGGAAAGACCCTCAGCCGTATGCAGGATCGGTCCAAATCGCACCTCGACGTACCGCACGTTTTCTCGAGCAAAATCTTCCGCCATTTCGTAGGCAACCCGCGAAAGGGCCTCCTCGGTTTGCATTATGGCTATGGTATAGTCGAACCAGGCCAGATAATCCCAGAGATCTTCGGAATCATCGACTTTGGCGAGCTCCACCTCCAATGTTTTCATCGTTGTCGCCGGCAGGAGGTCCATTTTATCCTGCTTTTCAGCCAGCTCAAGAATTGAGTTGAGCCGCAGGGCTCCATCCAGATGAGAATGAAGTTCGGCCTTCGGCCAGGCGTGAATGGCTTCGCGCGAAAGTATCGATTGTTGATTCATGAGGCGGAAAATACACCGTTTTCTCCAGGACAACCGTGGAATATTCTCTAGGAACCGCGAATCACACGGATCGTAAAGCTCTAAACAAGATAGAACTGCATGCGGATAATCAGACTTTTTTTGGTTATTTTGCGGCTTGACTCTCCGGCATCAATCACGTCACTCTCGGGCATCAATAACGAAGGTGATGATTGAAAATGGACCGGATAGACAGGATTAAACTTTAACAAACGCTGTTATGGGATCTCTCGGACCACTTGAACTCATTCTAATTTTCCTGGCAATTCTGCTAATCTTTGGTGCGAAGCGAATCCCAGAGATAGCAAGGGGACTCGGAAAAGGAATCAAGGAATTCAAGTCTGCTACTAGCGAGATATCGAAGGAATTCACTGTGAGCGAACAGGTTAATCGGATAACCCCGGCTCCTCCGGTGCAAGGCCAACAGGCTCCGAGAGTAGAGACTCCCGTGCAGGCAGCAGTACCTCCTGTTGTGCCTCCCGCTGCCGCACCGGCAGTTCAACCTACCGCACCGGCAGTTCAAGCTACCGCACCGACTCATCCTGCTGCACCGCCGCCGCAGGACTCCCCGGCGGCTCCCGATTCCGCAAATCCGGGCCAGCAGTAGTCCTCGACGAGCCGATTTCTGTGTAGAATTTTCAGGCCGGGCGCGAAGCGCCCGGCCTGAGTTTTTTCTCCAAACCCCGCCCCCGGAGTTGACTTCGCAAAGCCTTCCTTCCTGTATTTTTCGTCGCGTGTTTACACAATATTACAGTGCGCTGATTGTACACTTGAGCGACGGGCCCTAACATTGCATCAATCAAAAGTTCGCGACTTGTGGCTCACCACAGAGCGCCGCGGACGACCTGAGCATGAGTACCTTTTGATTCATTTGATAGTGGCTGAGTATGGCAATCCTGGTTGATAAGAACACGCGCCTCGTGGTGCAGGGTTTTACCGGAAAAGAGGGGACGTATCATTCCGAGCAGATGATCGAATACGGCACCACCGTGATCGGTGGCGTCACACCGGGCAAAGGCGGACAGCTTCATCTGGACCGCCCCGTCTTCAATACCGTATCTGATGCCGTCAAGGGTGAGGGCGCCAACGCATCCATCATTTTCGTTCCGCCACCGTTCGCTGCCGATGCTATCCTGGAGTCGGCCGAAGCAGGTATCAAAACTATCATTTGTATCACGGAAGGCATTCCCACGAGGGACATGATCTCCGTCTATCATTACGTGCGAGAACAAGGAGCGGCTCTCATCGGGCCGAACTGCCCGGGAGTGTTTACTCCTGACGAGGCGAAGGTGGGTATCATGCCCGCAATGATCTTCTCGCGCGGACCCATCGGCGTCGTTTCGAGAAGCGGAACGCTCACCTACGAAGCCGTTGATCAACTGACCCGCCAGGGACTTGGACAGTCCACGGCCGTTGGAATCGGAGGGGACCCCATAATTGGTTCTCAGTTCATCGACATTCTTCGCCTGTTCCAGGCTGACGATGAGACGGAAGCAGTCGTGATGATCGGAGAAATCGGCGGGACTGCTGAGGAAGAAGCCGCCGTCTACATCAAGGATCACATGGACAAACCCGTATTTGTGTTCATTGCGGGCCGGACGGCTCCTCCGGGACGTCGGATGGGACATGCAGGGGCGATCATCTCAGGGGGCAAAGGCACGGCAGAAGACAAATTTGCAGCACTCGAAGAGGCCGGTGCGACCATAGTGATGAACCCGGCGGCCATTGGCGAGGCCGTCCGAGCACATTTCAGCGTCGCCTGAGGAATAGGGCGTTCGCGCCGCGACCCGGCGGGGTAGTGCCAAAGAGGCACCTTCGACAAGGCAACTCTCAGAGATTCAGATGAAGATTGAGGACGTCACTTTTGTTCAGGGAGCTACAACGCTGGCTCAGATGCCCCCGGCTCCGATCTCAGAGGTCGCATTCCTAGGCCGATCCAACGTTGGGAAAAGCTCACTCATCAACCAGTTGTTGAGGCGCAGGAATCTTGCTCGAACGAGCCGCACCCCGGGAAAAACACAGGAAGTCAATTTCTTCCTCGTCAATAATCGTTTTCATGTCGTCGACCTACCCGGGCTCGGCTACGCCAAAGTTTCAAAAAAGCAGCGAGCCTACTGGCAGAAATTGATCGGCTCCTACATGAAAGAGCGATCCCAGCTCCGTGTGGTATTTCAACTCATCGATTCCAGGCATCCTCCCACCGAAATGGATCGCGAAGTTATCATGTTGATGCCAGAGAGTGATGCAGAGCACGTCATCCTCCTGACCAAGGGTGACAAACTGTCGGGAAATTCCAGATCCAAAGCTATCGCGGGAGTACGCAAGGTTCTAACAGAATTGGGACAGGAGAAGCCCATCGTCCTGACGAGTGCGAAAGATGGAAGAGGAAGAGATGAGATTCTGAAATGGATCGCGACGTATGTCGCTTGAGCTCCTCGCTCCCTCATGCCGCACCCCATTACCTTATATATCGCCAACAAATGAGCTTTCGCGTTTTACTTACTGATTCTGTTCATCCGGTATGCACAGAGCTTCTGGAAGAAGCTGGTATGGAGGTCGTCGATGGTACCTCGTGGGAGATGCCAGAAATCCTGTCGCGTTGTGCGAACGTCGAGGGATGGATCATTCGGAGCGGCACAACCATCGATGCCGAGATGATCGCTGCGGCCCAAAAGCTGGTGGTTATCGGGCGGGCGGGCGTAGGCGTCGATAACGTTGACATTCCCACAGCGACCAAGAAAGGAGTTCTGGTCCTGAATGCACCCGCCGGCAATACCATATCTACAGCTGAGCATACGATGGCCATGTTGTTGGCTCTGGCGAGAAAACTGGCGCCGGCATCGTCTTCTCTGAAATCCGGGAACTGGGAACGCAAGAAATACACGGGCACCGAGCTCTTTGGGAAAACGGTCGGCATTGTGGGCATCGGAAAAATTGGACGTGAAGTGGCACTTCGGTGCCGACCGTTCGGGCTGAAAATATTGGGAAGCGATCCTGTCTTGACTCATGAAGCGGCCGAGCGGCTTGGTATCGAGCTTGTGGATATCGACCAACTGTTCTCGGAAAGCGACTACATCACTGTTCACACTCCTCTCATCCCGGCCACCGAGGGGCTGTTGAATGATGAGACGCTGGCCATGTGCAAGCGCGGAGTATGTATTATCAATTGCGCGAGAGGCGGGATTGTCGATGAACAAGCGCTTCTGAGGGCGCTCGAGTCCGGCCAGGTCTCCGGTGCTGCGCTTGACGTGTATTCATCTGAACCGCCGAATTCGGAGCTTACCGCTCTCATTGCCCACCCTGGCACGGTCACAACACCCCACATAGCCGCCTCGACGGGAGAAGCTCAGGAGAAAGTAGCCCGTCAAGTAACAGAGCAGGTCATTCATGCTCTTCGAAATGAGCCGGTGGAGACCGCTATCAACGCCATGGCCCTTCGAATGGCCGCTCAGCCCGAGGTTCAGCCATACGTTGCACTCGCCCAGATGCTGGGAAGGGCGTCCCGTCAGCTTTTCGATGGCGCTGTCGATCGATTCGTCGTCCGGTGCCACGGAGACGTTCCTCGTCGTTATACCGATGTAATGCGCATTGCGGCCTTGAAAGGATTCCTGGAGGGAAGTTGGAACGAAGTCGTAAATCTGGTTAATGCTCCCATCATCGCCGAAAATGCTGGTATTGAGGTGGATATCCACACTTTTCATCCTGGAAGCAGCTTTTCGAACCTGATTGAGATTGAAATGAGTGGATCTGATGGCAGTTTTTCGATCGCAGGAACGCTGTTTGGCTCCAAGGATGCTCGAATTACGGCTATTGATGGATACGAAATGGAGCTGAAGGCTTCTGGCCGGATTCTACTCTATCGTAATCAGGATCGGCCCGGAATGCTTGCTAGCGTAGGTCTTGCGCTGGCGGACGCAGGTATAAATATTGGCTCACTGGTCCTGGGACGCAATATTCCAGGTGAAGAGGCGCTGACTGCGGTGACCGTCGATCAGCCCATTCCTCAACCAATACTGGCCCGTGTCGCTCAGATTGAAGGGGTCCACGGTGTGTGCATGCTCGAATTGATGCCTTGAATTGGTGTGGCTCATCGCGTAACCTGTTTGCGAATCTCTTCCCTCATTTCGATGAAGATTTGCTTTTGTCAAAAAGAAATGCCCGTATTTCGGAGTTCATCTTCTCTTGACAACGGTCAAAACCCCATCTATATTTGGGGACCGATTCGGACGAAAAATAACGTCTAACCAAATAAGGACCGCTATTGGCTTTTCGATACAGCTTTTCAACCCCCACCTTTCAAGCGAAACCTGAACTCAGTCGCGAGCGCCAAGCGTTCGGGACTGTGCCTGTTGAAGCTGTGTAGATGAAGTAGTGAGTAGACAGGACTAAAGGGTTACTCCCCGATGCAGTTCCTTAGGAGAGACGTCGTCTTTCGTCAAAAAAATTCGTGCCTGGCACGAGAATCGCAACAGCGCGTGTTTCGCGCATTATGCACTGAACACGTGCCTAGCACGAAAAAAAATTGCTCTCATTTCGATGTGGGAATGGGATGCAGCACTTATTAAGCCACACATCTAATTCACTAGAGGAGGTAGCATATGTTACGTAAATGGGGCATGCTTGTACTCATGCTTCTAGCTACACCTGCTCTCGTATTTGCCCAGAACACGGGTAAAATTGCGGGAGTAGTGACCGATGCTGATACCGGGGATACAATCCCGGGAGCACAGGTCGTTGTAGTAGGAAGTACTCTTGGTGCCATAACGGACGTCGATGGAAATTATTTCATCATCGGTGTTCCAGTTGGTAGCCATGACGTACAAGCACGATTCGTCGGTTATTCCGAGTCGACTGTCTCTGGCGTTCAAGTTTCTTCTGGGTATACCCAAGAAGTTAACTTTTCGATCAGAGAAGGTGTTGAACTCGGCGAAATCGTCGTTGAATATGAGCGCCCGCTCATCCAGAAGGATGCTATAGGTGTACCTAAGATCGTTACTGCTGAAGAAATTGTTAACCTACCTGTTCGTGGCGCAGCTGCTGTTGCCGCAATTCAGGCCGGTGTAGTTTCTGAAGAAGGATCTGGTACACTTAACATTCGTGGTGGTCGCGGAGCTGAAGTCACGTATTACATTGATGGAGTGAAGGTTGTCGGTACTGCGGCAATTCCTCAGTCTGCTGTTCTAGAGCAGGAAATGATTATCGGTAACATCTCCGCACGTTACGGAGATGCCATGTCCGGTATCATTAGCATCACGACAAAATCTGGATCACAGAAATTCTTCGGTTCTTTTGAGGGTGTAACCTCAGAATCACTGGACGATTTCGGTTATAATCTGGCTTCTGTTGCGCTGGGTGGTCCTGTTGCGAATAGCGGTGTCAATTTCTTCTTTGCTGGAGAATATCTCAGCATGGGAGAC
>CALBJU010000232.1 GCA_937893205.1 uncultured Bacteroidota bacterium | reverse complement strand
TTTGGAAAGGGACCGATAACCCGGGTGGTTACGAAGGGTTACCAGGAAGCGTTTCGTAGTTTTTGTGCTTCGTCTCGCTCTCTACCTCAGATTTCATTTCTTATTTGGCGACAACCGAAACATCCAGCCCCAAAGTCCACCCATTCGAGTCGGCTCCGCATCGAACGCTCTTGCGCCTTTCGATCCCTGTCCTGTTCTCGCTGATTGCTGAACCCTTGACGGGCCTCGTCGACACCGCCTTCATTTCTCGGCTTGGCGCGACGGAGTTGGCTGCGCTTGGTGTGGGAACGATACTTCTGTCGTCGATCTTCTGGATTTTCAATTTCCTGGGTGTCGCCACCCAAACGGATGTAGCGCAGTCACACGGCAGAGGAGAGCACCAGAAAACTGGAGAATTGTGTGGCATGGCGATGACCTTGTCGGCCATTATGGGTGTCGTCGCGGCTCTCGTCTTCTGGCCGCTCACGTCGACTGTTACCGCATTACTGGGAGCCACGGGGGACATTCAGACTGCCGCCGTCAGCTACACGACTATCCGGTGGATCGGGTCACCCGCTATCCTGATCACTATCGCTGGTTTCGGAGCCCTGCGTGGGGTCGAGCGAATGATGATTCCCCTCTGGATTGCCGTCACGGTCAACGCGCTGAATATTCTGCTGGACGCAGTGCTCATCTTCGGTGCGGGCCCCATCGAGGCCATGGGAATTGAGGGCGCTGCTATCGCGACTGCCATTTCTCAGTGGGTTGGGGCGATATTTACGATGATTGTGGTTCGGCGGACCCTTCAAGCTCATCTGGCCTGGCAGTGGCAAAAGGTGGGTCGCATATTCCGGATCGGGGGTGATCTGTTCATCCGGACCGGAATGCTCACGGCGTTTCTTCTGGTTGCCACGCGGGAAGCAACCCGGCTCGGGGCCGATGCAGGTGCCGCACATCAGGCCATTCGCCAATTCTGGCTGTTTACGGCCCTTTTTCTTGACGCGTTCGCCATCGCGGGTCAGAGTCTTGTCGGCTTTTTCTTTGGAGATCAGCGCGTCAAAGTGGTCCGAAAAGTGGCCAGGACCATCCTTGAATTCTCTTTTGGCTTCGGATGCCTGCTGTTGGTCGTGATGTATTTCGGGGAAGATTCGATTGCTTCGCTTCTCGTACCTGAATCGGCGAGGGAGGCGTTCTCGAAGCCGTGGCTCGTCGCCCTCTTGTTTCAACCCTTGAACGCCCTGGCCTTCGGTACCGACGGCATTCACTGGGGAACGGGAGATTTCCGATTCCTTCGAAACGTGACGACGGTCGCGACACTCGTCAGTGTGGGATTGCTCTATCTGGTGGGCGTCGTCATTGGCCTGAGCCTGACTTCAATCTGGTTGGTAACCAGCGTGTGGATTTTGATCAGGGTTCTGTATGGGGTCTCCCGCATATGGCCGGGATCGGCAAACGCTCCCCTCGGAAAAGTCGAAACAAGCAGGTAATTTCGCGGTTGATTTCACGGCCGATCCTAAATCCCCTCGAACCGACCGAACCGATCCTTTTTCATGCCGACACCCCACTATAACCGCGTCAAAACCTTCATGCAGAAGGTGGGCCAGGACACTCCCGAAATTGCCACCATTCCAGATGAAAAAATACGCATTCTGCGCGCCAAGCTGATCCTGGAAGAAGCCCTTGAAACCGTTGACGCGCTTGGAGTAAGCGTTGAAATAGAGGGTACGCCGTTGAGGGAAGAGGGTCTGCAGTACAGCGCGCCGGGAGAAGTGGACTTAAAAGAAGTCGTAGACGGATGCGCCGATATATCGGTGGTCACCATCGGAACCTTGATCTCGTTCGGAATCGATGACGACCCCGTTCTGCAGGAAGTGGATGCCTCCAATCTTCGCAAATTCAGTGAGGGAAGTTACCGTCGCGAAGACGGAAAGTGGATGAAACCGCCGGGATGGACGCCTCCGGACATCATGGCAGCAATAGACAATGGGTATGGAAGATGAGGGTATGGAAGATGAATCGAAGCTCGACAATCACACGTTCAGTCCTGACTATTGCGCTATCTGCCAGCGTACTGATTGGATGCACCCAGGCGACCGGAAGCGCGGATCAACCCGTACGGCCTCCCAGCGTTGAGCGGATCTCGTTTCCAACCGATGGCAAAGCAGGAGAGCCCCATCTTACCAGAGACTCTGATGGTGCGGTCCTGGCGTCGTGGATTGAGCGCTTCGAAGAAGACTCCCGGATGTATTTTTCGCGATACGAAGATGGCTCATGGTCACCCAAATCAGAAATAGCCCGCGGGGACGACTGGTTCGTCAACTGGGCAGACGTTCCGTCTCTCGCCGTCTCCGACTCGGGCACCATGATGGCGCACTGGCTCGAGAGACTCGGGGATACTCGGTATGCGTACGGGGTTCGATATGTACTATCTACAGATGATGGCGATTCCTGGAGTGAGGAAGCGTGGCTGCACGATGATCGTTCGCCATCGGAGCATGGCTTCGTGACTATCGTACCAGCGGCAGATGGATTCATGACCGCGTGGTTGGATGGAAATCGTTACGCAACGGGCGAAAACGAAATGTCTGTGCACGCGCGATTCGTTTCGGGCGATGGAACGCTGGGCACAGAATGGAATCTGGACAGCCGTGCGTGCGATTGTTGTCCGACGACCATGGTCAGGACCGGAGGGTCGGAATTCGTGGCGTTTTACAGAGATCGATCAGAGGGAGAAATGAGAGACATTGCCGTCGCCCGCTATGAAAATGGCTCCTGGCGGGATCCGAAGCCTCTGCACGAGGACGGCTGGATGATCGAAGCGTGCCCTGTAAACGGTCCTTCATCCGATTATCTGGACGGAACGCTCGGCGTTGGCTGGTTCACCATGGCAGGAAATGAGCCGACCGTCCTGGTTTCATTCTCGGAATCGGGAGGCGAATCGTTCACGGAGCCTGTCCGCATCGATCTCGGTAGACCAACGGGTCGCGTCTCGGTCCGTATGCGCTCTAAAGACGAACTAATCATCGCCTGGATGGAAGGAGGAGGTCCAGAACAGTCTGGAATTCTGCTCCGGACCGTTCACAAGGACGGAACCATGCAAGATCAGATCCGCGTATCCAGCTCGTCCATGGGTCGAGCGGCTGGCTATCCTCGAATGGAGCGTGCGGGGGACGACGTGCTGATGCTGTGGACCGAACCCGGCCAGGAAGAAAATCCGCCTACCCTGCAGTCTGCGAAAATCAGTTGGTGACGAAAACGCTCGATACCGCTGGCGCCAGGGCTGCCGATCTGGATCGCATCGTTTCTCTTCTATCGGAAGCAGATCTTCCAACGGCGGGTGTCGCAGAAGTTCTGGACTCCTTCCTGGTAATTCGAGACCGTGGCCTGGTCGTCGCAGCGGGCGTTGTTGAACGGCACGGCGAGGATGGCTTGCTCCGCAGCATTGTTGTCGATCCGGCCAACCAGGGCCTGGGGCTGGGCAAACAGATCGCGTCTGCCCTTATCGCCTCGGAAAATCGAGATCTGTACCTGCTGACGGAAACCGCAGAATCGTTTTTCACCCGGCTGGGCTTTGAGTTGATTCCGAGGACAGAAGCTCCTGCCGCCCTTCGAGCCTCCGAAGAATTTCGTTGTCTGTGTCCGGAATCCGCGAGCTTCATGCGGCGTTCGGTAGAATCTGTCTGACCATCCCAACTTTTCCTTTCTCCGCTCACACTCTGAATCATGTCCAAATCGAAACCACGCAAAGAACGGGGCGCAAGAGCATCGCAACCCGTTCTGAATCAAAAAATGTTGTGGGTAACCGTGGCTTTTGCGGCTTTGGGAGCCGCATTAGCCTATTACGCCACGAACCTGACGTTCAACATCGAAAGCCAGGGACTGGTTGAAGCGAGTGGATGCACGCTGAATGAGTGGATCAACTGTGATCTGGCGAATGCGTCGAGCTACGCAAAATTGTTCGGTGTACCCGTCGCGTGGTTCGGTTTTCTCTTCTACGTCATTGCAGGCCTCTCGGCGCTTTTAGGGGCAACATCAGCTAACAGCCGGAGCTCTGCACCCTATATCGCGATCTCGTTTGTGCTTGCAATTGGCGCAGTCCTCTTCACTTTTCTTAAAGCCTATCAGTTATACGATCTGGGTGTTCTGTGCATCGTTTGTGTTGGTATGTATGTGGCGAATTTTGGTGTCGCATTTTCGCTCGGGAAAGGGCTCGGATTCGGTCCGGGCGGTTGGGTCGCGTTTCTTAGAACGTACGTGGACGCAGTCCGTGGAAAAGCGGAGGCATTGGGGTATTCACCAAAATTCGTGAAGACCGGGGGCATAATCGCCGTGGTTTTCGGAATCGGATACGCGGTCGGCCTCAACCAGCAACGGGACATAACGGGCACCAGTGGTTTTGATTACGACCTGGCCGTGAACGGACATTTTCGGCAGGTACCGATTAACGTGAAAACCGATCCGAATGCCTCTGTGTGGGGCAATCCTGAGGCCGAACTCACGGTGGTGGAATTTGCCGATTTTCAGTGTCCGGCATGCGGGCAGTCAGCGTTTCACCTTCGTCCGACGCTATTTGAATTCCGGGATGATGTCAAATTCATATTTATGAATTACCCCTTGGATCAATCCATAAACATCAGTATGCCGAGGCAAATACACGCTCAGGCCGGAAATGCGGCCAAAGCGGGCGTCTGCGCACAAGAATTCGGAGATTTTTGGTCGTTTCATGACGAATTATTCCGCAACCAGGGAATTCTCGGGCCGCAGTTGATAGCACGCATTGCAGGAGATCTTGGATGGGATGTGGGCGCGTTCGCGGAATGTGTGAACCGAGCGGATGTTCACGACCGTGTCCTCTCGGACCTGGAAAAGGGCCGGGATGCACAGGTAAATTCAACACCGACTCTGTACATCAACGGTCGTAAGGTCAGTCAATGGCGCAATACCGAAGTCATTCGGAGGATCGTCCGCGAAGAGCTATCGAGACAGTAGAACAATTTTCGCATACCAGGGACGAAGGGGCTTTGGATATTCCCGAAGGTGGGGGCGCTCGACTGAATGTTGAGATCAAGGCCCGGGCATCGGGTCATCGTTTCGTCCGCCGAATTCTCAAGGAGCGCAAGGCCCACAGGATTGGCGAAGACCGTCAGACGGACACTTATTTCAATGTGCCCGAGGGTCGTCTCAAGCTTCGAGAAGGCAACATCGAAAACACACTGATTTTCTATCGGCGCACGAATATGGCGGGCCCGAAGAAATCGGAAGTGCTCCTCTACCGGGTCAACCCCGATCCGGATCTCAAAGAAGTTCTGGCAGCATCACTAGGAGTCAAAGTCGTCGTCTCGAAGCGTCGGGAAATCTGGTTCGATGGGAACGTGAAGATTCACCTGGACGATGTAGATGGGTTGGGGCTGTTTCTTGAAATCGAGGCTATTGATTCGGATGGATCTCGCGATGAAATTGAGTTAACGAAGCAATGCCGCTTTTTCATGGAGCTTTTTGAGATCTCCGAGCAGGATCTGATCGAAATTTCGTATTCAGACCTTATTGACAAGTAACTATAAGGGCACCAAAGAGATGGGGCGAACAGAGCGCACCTGGTGCCGCAAAGATTGTTGCCCACATCCGGCAATTCGCTTATACTTTATCGAACCCCTTCTTCCACCCATCCACTCACGGTAACGCGCACAATGAACAAACTCGTCACGGAGCTGATTGGAACGTTTTTTCTCGTCCTGACTATTGGCCTGGCCGTAGGATCGGGTTCCTCACTGGCTCCCCTTGCGATAGGCAGCGTCCTTATGGTCATGGTCTACATGGGAGGGCACATCTCGGGTGCACACTACAATCCGGCTGTAACGCTGGGCGTCATGATGCGCGGAGAGATTGAAAGTTCGGAAGCCATCCGGTACATGGTAGTTCAGGTCGTGGGAGCGGCGCTGGCGGCAATGGCTTCCATGTATATTCTGGGAGGCGACACCTTTTCTCCAGGAGTCGGCGCAGGACACACCAGTATGCAAGCTTTGTTGGCGGAGTTTCTGTTCTCCTTCGCACTCGTTCTGGTGATCTTGAATGTCGCCACATCCGATGCGACGGAAGGCAATTCGTACTACGGTCTGGCAATCGGATTCACCGTGATGGCGGGAGCGTTTGCTGTCGGAAATGTTTCTGGTGCGGCGTTCAACCCGGCCGTCGCCATTGGATCGACCATCATTGATGCAGGTATGGGTAGTGGCTCATTCTCGGACATATGGATTTATCTCGTAGGCCCGTTTGGTGGCGGCGTAGTGGCGGCGATGGTCTTCAAATTCCAGGCTTCCTGAACGCACTGACCGTTGGCCGGCCGCCATGCGGCCGGCCAACCCATTAGATGGAAATTCCAACAGACATTAATGCCGAGCCGCCCAACCGCGCATCGTTCGAGGGCCTCGAGTCGCTCGATCGGTCCATTGTGCGCGTGTGGACGATAAAAACGGGTTTATTCTCGGCAATTCTGGCAATTGGTGTCCTCGTCTTTGACATCATGAACTTCTTTGAGTCCGATCGTGCGGTTCCTTTCGGCGTCTATCCGCTCCTCACGCTCGGTGTCACGCTCGCCTTATCCTTCTGGATTCCCCGCCTGCGGTACAAGTACTGGGGCTACGATCTTCGCGCTCAGGAGCTGCTATTGGTGCGAGGCATCTTCAACCGGGTGCACACAATCATTCCACTGAGGCGCATTCAGCACCTGGACGTTTCCCAGGATCTGTTTGAAAGGGAATATGACGTGGCGAAGCTGATCATTCATACGGCGGGCACCCGATCCAGTGATGTCATCCTGCCGGGCTTGAGCCTGGAGGTAGCCGAGAGGCTCCGTGACGAGATGAAAGAGTTTATCACTGACGAAGCCCTCTGATGAAGCCCTCCAACGAAGCTCGGCGGCTCCATCCCCTCACGCTGGTCCAGCGAATGATCGTGAGCCTGCCCGGTCTCATTTTCATTCTGCTTCCCGTCCTTCGCGGCTCCGAGTCGACGGCTTGGTTCAACATGGCATTCGCTTTTGCATACGCCGTTGCGGTTCTACCCTGGATCGTGCTGTATTACGTCCGGTTCCGCTACTGGATTACGCCCAGCGAGCTCATCATCCATTCCGGCGTTCTAACGCGCAGGAAGCGCAATATTCCAATCGAGCGGATCCAGAATATTGAGATCGAACAGGGGCCGATGCAGCGTATGATGCGTACGGCGAAGGTAGCTGTCTACACGGCGGGCAGCGCATCTGCAGAGGGAGTCCTGGAATACGTTTCGCTCGAAGAAGCGCGGGAAATAAGGGCAGTAGTTCGCGAGATGCAGCAGGAATTTTCGGGCTCTGATACTCAAAATTCTGTGCTCTCGTCCTTGGATGAGCCCCTGGGGCAAGATGCATCCACGGTTGATGCCGATCTGGATGCTCTGTTTTCGATGAGTCCAAAACGGGTCGTTCTTGCAGGAGTTTTTCGATTTTCCTGGCTATATATGGCTGGATTTTTCTCGTTGATGCAGTACGTCGATCCCGATCCGACCGTTGTTTTTGCCTGGCTCGCCGGAGATAATTTTGAGGAGTGGTCTGCGATCATCGAAGCCTCACCGTGGATTGCCGGAATTCTGGTGGTTGGAGGCGCGGTGAGCCTTGGCTGGCTGTCGGGAATCGCCGTGACGGTGAATCGCTATCACCGCTTCCGGGTCCGCCTCCTGGGCGACAAGCTGCACCGCGAGCACGGTTTGTTGACGCTGTCCGAGGGCACCATCCCTCTGAAACGAATTCAAGCCTACATCATCCGCACGAATCCACTGATGAAGCGATTCGGGTGGTACCGACTCGAGCTTCAGACGATGGGAATTGATTTGAAGCAGAAGGGCTTCCAGGTGGCGGCTCCGCTGGCCACGATGGAAGAGGTTGCAGGCATCATCTCCTCTCTCAGTGGGATGAGCCTGCCCAGCGAGTGGCAGCCCGTTTCAAGACTCACCGTGCGCCGATTCATCATTCGAAACACCATAGCCCTCGCAGTGGTCATCGCCAGTATCTGGTGGTGGTGGGACGGCGTCATCTGGGGCGCAGCGCTGCTTCCTCTCATCGTGCTTATGGCCGTTTTGCGGTATCGAAATATGGGATACAGTGCGAGTAAGGGCGAGTTGGCCATGCGGAAGGGAGTATTCAGAAAGCACGTATGGCTGATCCCCACGCCCAAGATTCAGACTTTTTCGCTGACGGAGTCCTTTTTTCAGCGGAGACTGGACCTGAGTACGGTATATGTCGATACTGCCGGAGCTTCGCCTGTTTCTGCA
>CALBJU010000231.1 GCA_937893205.1 uncultured Bacteroidota bacterium | reverse complement strand
GGGATTGTCAGTGCTGTTCAGGCGTGCTTCCTGCTTCGCCCGCACCATTCCCTCCACAACTGGATTGACCGCCTCAAGGTGGCTCGGGTTCGAGGAAAGGGTAATTTGAATCTCCTGTCCACTGACTGATACATGAGTTCCGGTCGATCCCAGATGATATTTAACGTCACCCGAGCCCTGAGTGGTATTGGGATCGAGACTGCCCTCAAATTCAGAAAAAATGACCTCGTAGGGCTTGTTCATGATGTTGGCGAGAACATTGAGTCGGCCTCGGTGCGCCATTCCCATGATGATCTCGTCCACGCCCTTATCCGCGGCATCCGATAGGATTCTGTCGAGCATCGGGATGACGGTCTCCGATCCTTCCAGAGAGAACCGTTTGTGCCCGATATATTTGGTGTGCAGAAACGTTTCAAATGCCTCCGACGCGTTCAGCTTCTCGAGCATGCGTCGCATTTCTTCCTCGCTGATCTTATAAGTGGATCCCCTGGGCTCAATGCGATCCTGCAACCACTTTTTTTCTTCAGGCGAGGATATATGCATGAACTCTATCCCGATTTTTCGGGTGTAGGTCCTGCGCAGGATGTCCAGAATGTCGCGAAGCGGCAACATGTCCTTTCCGCCCAGGCCACCCGTGACAAATTCCCTATCCAGATCCCAGATTGTCAGGTCGTAGGAGGCGGGATCGAGCTCCGGGTGGACCTCCCAATCGTATCCCAGAGGATTGATATCTGCCTGCAGGTGTCCGCGAACACGGAAGGCGCGAATCAGCTGCAGGACGGACGCCTGTTTCTGAATCGAATCAATCTCGGAAATTCCACCCGAAGTCCCGACTCTCGGAGTCGTGTCCTGAGCCAGCGCCCAGGGTTGGAACGGGACGGTGAGATTCTCGAAAATGTCGGTGTAAAAATCGTTTTCACCGCGGAGAAGGGCATCGATGTAGGCCAGAAAAGCGCCGCTCTCCGCCCCCTGAATGACACGGTGGTCGTAGGTGGAGGTAATCGTCATGACCTGAGATATCCCCGTCTGGCTGATAATCTCGGGCGGAAACGAATAATACTCTGTCGGATAGCCGATCGCGCCAACGCCTACGATCACGCCCTGGCCAGCCATGAGCCGTGGTACACTAAGATTGGTGCCGATCACACCTGGATTGGTGAGCGTGGCGGTCGTGTTCTGAAAATCTGCGATCTCCAGTTTGTTGTCTCGTGCGCGACGAACAATATCGTTGTAGGTACCCAGTAACTGGGCGAAAGTCATTTGGTCGGCGGCCTTGATGTTCGGTACGAGAAGAGTTCGCTTCCCGCGCCTCTCGATATCAATGGCCAGGCCCAGATTGACGGCATTTGGAATGACATGGACATGCCCTCCCTCATCTCGCCGATACGTGGTATTCAAGGACGGAAATTCTGCCAGCGCTTTTACGATGGCCCATGCAATGATGTGGGTAAAGGAGACCTTGTTGCCCCCGACATGCATTTGATGTTCGTTGATCAAACGGCGGTTTTCCGCCATCAATTTGACAGGGATCGTTCGCACGGAAGTTGCCGTCGGGACGCCGAGGCTGGTTTCCATGTTCTCGACGATCTTCGCACTCGCTCCGCGAATGGGTTTTTCATCGGCGGTGGAAGGAGCCTCGACCGGGGTCGGCGCTTCTTCAGGGGCAGCAGCGGGCGTCAGCGCGGTGACCGTGCGTGCGACCTCCGCAGCCAAGAATCCCGGGTCAGGCTGGAAGTCCTGAAAAAACTCCTTCCAGCTTTCACCGACGCTCTCGGGGTCTTCGAGATACTGGCGGTACAGCTCTTCGATGTAACCGGTGTTGAAACCGAGCGTACTCACGAAATGGTCTATGTTTGGTGGTGGGCAATACGAGCCCTCAATCGAGGACCCACATCAACGTGTCCGAATCGCCGATGATTCGGCAACTTAGCTACAATTGAGTAATTCGCAAGGGATTTACAGCCAGCCGTGATCCTTGTACCAGGCAATAGTCGACGAAATACCGTTGGAAAGGGTCACTTCGGGCCGATAATCGAAGGATTTCTCTGCCAGCGAGCTGTCACACATGAGGGCGGCATGGAGGATTTCCTCCGCTTTTTCGCGATTCAGAGGAGGGTAGGACCCCGATAACCGGCCAATCCATTCACTGAAAAGGCCCACTACGGGCAATATCGCGCGCGGAATGGGCAGGGTCATGACGCTGCGCTGCAATGCCTCGCAGGTCGCATCCCGAATTTCTCCCCAGGAATACTGCTTGTGACTTCCGAGAAAATAGGTTTTACCGGGGGCCTCAGGATGCTGGGTGGCCTGAATCATTCCCCGTACAAGGTCATCCACGTGGACCAGGCTGAGCGTCTTCTTGGTTGGAGACCCGATGATGGGGCACACCCCTTTCGACAGCGTTTTAAAAAAGGTGAGTACGTCCGTCTCACGGGGACCATATACGGCCGGTGGACGCACGATCGTTATCGAAAGACGGTCTCGAAACCGACCAACGGCGCCCTCCATTTCGGCCTTACTTCGCCCATACTTGCTCACCGGATGAAGCGGAGCTGTTTCATCGACAATAGCTGTCTCCGATTTCCCGACGGCTGCCAGGCTACTGGTCACGAGAACCCTCTCAACCGAATCCGTTTCCGCGGCGATCTTCAGCACGCGCTCGGTGCCGATCACATTGTCTCGTTCAAAGTCGTTCCAGCTTGTGCCACGCGTCCGCCCCGCTACATGAAAGATGAGATGGGCGCCGGTCATTGCGGTGCGAAGCGCATCCTCGTCCTGCAGCGACCCCTTCACCAGGTGGGCGGCTGTTCCCGAGAGCCATTTGGCTTCTTTTCGGACCAGGCAGCGCACCTCGACATTCGACTTCAGGAGTAGGTC
>CALBJU010000230.1 GCA_937893205.1 uncultured Bacteroidota bacterium | reverse complement strand
AGGGTCGTCTCGTACAGACCCCGAGGGAGTCTGCTGCGATCATGCTTTTCAGCCCGCGCGTCTACATTCCTCTTGCTCAAGTCGATACGACGCTGCTAGCCCAGGGAAGTCGCGCGACCTATGAGGTGTATTTCAGATTTGAAGATGGACGCGATGCGGATGCGATTGTGGAGGATCTCGGTCCGAGCCTCAGAGAAGCACGTGTTGGCACAGATACTGTATCAGAAGAGCAGGGAGTATGGAGCAGGGCTCTTACCAATCTGTACCGATTTCTAGGTCTCGTCGGATTTACTGCACTACTGCTTGGAAGCCTTGGTGTAGCCAGTAGTGTAAATGTCTACGTGCGCCAGCGAATTCAAACCGTCGCCGTTTTAAGGTGTTTTGGAGCATCATCCTGGTCCACTGTCGGTGTTTACCTGATCCAGGCATTTGGAATGGGTCTACTCGGCGCTGTTCTTGGGAGCCTGATTGGTGTCGGTATTCAATCATTCATACCTGTGGTTCTCGCGGACTTCCTGCCCGTTGACGTAACATTCTCGATTTCCTGGGGAGCCGTTCTGCTTGGATCGGGTGTTGGACTGGGCGTAACGTTGTTGTTCGCACTGCTCCCCCTGCTATCGGTGCGAAAGATTTCTCCACTTTCCGCTCTGAGGTCAGAGTACGATACTTCCGGAAATACCAAGAGAGATCCGTTGTGGTGGCTCTCCGTATTCGTCGTGATTGTGGGGATGAGCGTATTTGCCATTATTCAAGCGCCTTCTCTCCAGTTTGGAATCGCTTACACCGTGGCCATTCTGTTCGTATTTCTTCTCCTTGCGGGGACGGCCAGGCTTGTCATGTGGCTCCTGTTACGCCGGCCACCTTCCGGTGCCAGTTATGTCATCAGACAGGGAGTGGCGAATCTCTACCGGCCGCACAATCAAACGCTGATGATGGTTCTCGCGTTGGGGTTCGGGACATTTCTTGTGACCACGATGCTGCTGAGTGAGCAGACACTACTTGGTCAGATTGATCTGGCTACAGGTGGAGATCGGCCGAATTTGGTTTTTTATGATGTTCAGCCCGACCAGGTTGAGGACGTCACATCTGCGATCTCATCGGCTTCGCTGCCCGTGCTGGATAATGTTGCCATGATTTCAATGAGAGTACTATCGGTCAAGGGGACTACGGTGGAGGAGATGCGCGCGGATTCAACGCTCTCTCTGTCCTGGGCGCATCGAAGGGAGTACCGTTCCACGTATCGAGGAGAGTTGATTGATACCGAAGTCCTTGTTGAGGGCTCTTTCGCGGGCTCGTACTCGGGCAGCGGACCTATCCCGGTTTCCATTGAAAGTGATGTTGCGTCCGAACTCCACGTCGAGATTGGGGACGAACTCATATTTGATGTACAGGGCATCCCGGTGACGACTGAGATATCCAGTGTTCGAGAGGTAAACTGGCAGCGCATGCAGACAAACTTTTTCTTCGTGTTTCCTAAAGGCTCCCTCGAGTCGGCGCCAGCAACACACGTCGTAATGACTCGCACGGAATCCGAGGAAGAATCTGCTGGAATCCAGTCAACAATTGTTCAGTCCCACCCGAATATCTCTTCTCTCGACATCTCGGTGGTGCTCGGCGTATTTGAGGCCATCTTCTCTCGCGTCGCCTTCGTTGCCAGGTTTATGGGTCTTTTCTCGGTTCTTACGGGATTGATAGTCTTGTCCGGAGCCGTATTGATCAGTCGATTTCAACGAATTGAGGAGAGCGTGCTGTTGAAAACTCTGGGTGCTTCGAGAAAGACGGTTCTCCGCATTATGTCCGTAGAGTACCTTGTGCTGGGTGTTGTGGGGTCCATAACCGGAACCATTCTGGCACTGGGGGCGGGTTGGAGTATTTCTCGGTGGGTTTTCGAAGCAAGCCTGGTGATAGAGCCCCTTCCCATTGGATTGGTCGCAGTTTCGGTCGTCGCACTGACGATATTAATCGGTAGACTCAACTCCCGCGGAGTCTACGATAAATCGGCTCTTGAAGTGCTTCGTAGCGAGCTGTAGTACTACCAGGTTAATCGCTGCAGCCTCTCTTAAACCCACAACGACTTGGACACCAAGAATCGACTCGCGATAATCAAAGAACGGATTGGTGAAGCTGCCATCCGCTCAGGAAGAGATCTGGCCGACGTAACGTTGATCGCCGTTTCGAAAACATTTCCCTCCAGCGCTGTTTCAGAAATGGCATCTTTGGGCCAGGTTCATTTTGGCGAGAACAAGATTCAGGAGCTGGTTCAGAAAACAGATGAGTTGGGTGATGGAAGCAGTGATCACCCCATAGACTGGCATTTTATTGGCCATCTCCAGCGCAACAAAGCGAAAGACCTGATCGGTCGCACCAGTCTTTTTCACGGCCTGGACAGTCTCCGCTTGGCCAATGCACTTCAACCTCGACTTGAAATGCGCGATTCAACTCTCAACTGTCTCGTACAGGTCAACGTGTCGGGTGAAGCGTCCAAGTTCGGTGTGGAGCCGAGCCAGCTTGATTCATTTATGGATGGGCTCTCGGGCGTCGCTCGCCTCAAGATTGTTGGGCTGATGACGCTTGCAAGCCCAGTAGAGAATCCAGAGGATGCTCGGGGTGAGTTTGCGGAGATGAAACGCTTGGCCGAGGGAGTGGCGGACCGGTTTCAGACTGGCTCTTTGGTGCTCTCCATGGGAATGAGTGCTGATTTCGAGGTAGCCATAGAAGAGGGGGCAACCCACGTCCGAATAGGCAGCGCTCTTTTCGGTGTTCGTCACTCCAGAATACCTGAATGAGGGTAGGATTCTGTATCTTGAGTGTGTGTGTCTTCGATCGGGCCTCTCGTTCAGCCATTGAGCAAAAAAAGATCAGTATCGCATGAAAATCACGTCTCTGGATATTCGAAAACAAGAGTTCGCGCGCACCTTCAGAGGATACGATATAGACGAAGTTGATTCCTTCCTGCAGATTGTGGCCACCGGGTGGCAGGAAATGGTTGACGAGCTCCGTCGGAGTGAGGATAAAACACACGAACAGAACCTGAAGCTTCAGCACTACATGAAGGTTGAAGAGGCTCTGGAAGAGGCCCTTCAGACTGCGCGCACAAGCGCCAGGCAAACCGTGGAAAGCGCGGAAAAGAAGGCAAACAACATCCTGGAAGACGCGGAAAACCGAATTGTGAATATGCAGAAGGATTCGGACTTGAACCGGCTCCATGTGAAGAGAGAAACAGCCCGGTATGCTGTTCGTCAGCAAGAAATCGTGGCTAAACTGAGGGCTTTCCTGGTGTCTGAAATGGAGATTCTCCGACACTTTGAGTCCACAACCGGCGAGCATACCCTACTGACTTCAGAATCGCCGAAAGAGATCGCGATGGTTCTCGAAGAGGAAGAAGTAATTCACGAAGGCACCGACCTATCGAGCGAGAATGGATCGGGCACAGCTGCCGCAGATGCGGAAGTGGATGAAATGCCAGCGACCCCACAAGATGAGCTAGAGGCTGAGGATGTAGAAGAAGACACCGGAGAGACCTCGATGGACGATGAGGGCCAAGAGGAGGATGACCAGGAGGCTGAACAGAACTCCGACGACGATTCTCCTTCATGGCGCGTAACTCCCGTGTTTGAATCAGTGGAAGAAGCTGCTGGTGCCGCAGTGGAGAACACCAGTAATGGGGGTCCGGCATCCGAGGACTCTGCGGATGAGGAAATCAAGAAAATCCACGAAATCCTGAAAGACCTCGACGATGAGAAGGACGGCGAAACAGGCTGACCGATGAGGCTTCCAGAGTACATTTCTAATGTTGGCGAGGCTGCTGAGGAGATCCGAAAGCGGGTTAAGAGCCTGCCGGATCTCGCGATAATCCTCGGAACGGGCCTGGACAAGCTCGCGGACATTATTCAGGTAGACGAATCGATACCCTACGCGAGTATTCCACACTTTCCTCAATCAACGGTTTCTTCTCACGCCGGCGAGCTGGTATTCGGAACGGTGGAATCGAGGCCGGTGATTGCTATGAGAGGTCGCATGCACCTCTATGAGGGGTACAGCGCTTGGGAGGTCACCTTTCCCATACGCGTCCTCTCAGAGCTCGGTGTCCGGACGCTCATCGTATCCAACGCGTGCGGTGGCATGAATCCAGATTACCGCGCAGGAGATCTCATGTTGATTGCGGATCACATCAATCTCATGGGTCACAATCCTTTAGAGGGAGCCAACAATGACGAGTGGGGCCCCCGTTTTCCGGACATGAGTGATCCATACACCTCATCCCTCCGAGAGCTCACCCACGTCGTGGCAGCCGAATCAGGCGTTTCGATTCATGAAGGCGTCTATCTCGCAGTGGTGGGGCCCAATCTCGAAACTCGAGCCGAGTACAGAATGCTCCGTCGCATGGGTGGAGATGTCGTGGGTATGAGTACCGTTCCGGAGGTACTGGTTGCGAATCACATGGACATGTCGGTACTCGCGATTTCGGTGATCACAGACGAATGTTTTCCTGACGTGCTGCAGCCTGTTTCGCTCGAGGATGTCCTCGCTGCCGCAGCAAAGGCGAGTCCACCGCTGATCGAGTTACTGAGAAACTTGATTCCGCGGATTTGAGCCTTGTCCATTCTTGAGGAATAGGGTAATTCTGCTCATCTGATACCTTGTTGGCCCGGATGAGTCCCGACCCGGACGGATATTTTCTATCTTTGAGGCTGCATTTTTCGGCCCTTATTGACCTCATAAAGACATGGCATTCAAAGAATACAAAGAGCTCATTGCCAACGAGTTGGAGAAAGATGTTCTCTCCTTTTGGAATGACCACGGTATTTTTGAAAAAAGTATCGAGCAGCGGCGGGATGGTGAGTCGTTTACCTTCTTCGAAGGGCCCCCTACGGCCAACGGAAAACCAGGAATTCACCATGTCATGGCCAGGACGATCAAGGACACGTTCTGCCGGTTCAAAACCATGCAAGGATTCCAGGTCGAGCGCAAGGCGGGCTGGGATACTCACGGACTGCCCGTAGAAATCGAAGTCGAGAAGGAATTGGGGCTCAAGGACAGGCAGCAGGTTATCGAATACGGAATTGAGAAGTACAACGAAGCCTGTAAAACGAGCGTCCTCCGGTACAAGGGATTGTGGGACGAACTGACCGTGCGGATGGGATACTGGGTCGACCTGGACGATCCGTACATCACATTCAAGTCCAGCTACATCGAGAGTGTTTGGTGGCTGCTAAGTGAAATCTATCGAAAAGGCTTTCTGTACGAGGGATTCAAGATCCTATGGTACAGTCCGGGATCTGGTACCGTGCTCTCGTCTCATGAGGTGAGTCTCGGCTACAAGGAAATCCAGGACCCGAGCATCTACACGCGGTTTCGGTCGGAAGAAGACGAAAATGTTTATTACCTGGCGTGGACAACAACACCCTGGACTACCATCTCAAACGCCGCGCTAGCGGTAGGAGAGAAGATTGAATACGTCCAGATTCACCTCAGCACAGTGGATATCGGGGAGCACGACCTGATCCTCGCGAAGGCCCGACTTTCTGTCATCAAGGAGGATTATGAGATCGTCGAGGAGTTCACGGGCGCCGAGCTTCTCGGACGCAGATATGAACCTCTGTTTTCCTATTTCAATGACGTCGAAGGCTCCGAGAATGCGTGGGTTGTCGTGCCGGCTAACTATGTGTCAACCGACGATGGAACCGGAATTGTGCATACGGCTCCGGCATTTGGCGCGGACGATTTCGAGACCGGGAAGAAGATGGGCCTGCCCATGCTGAACGCCGTTCTTCCCGACGGTCGTTTCAAGGCAGATATCGACCTCGTAGCTGGACTCTGGTTCAAGGACGCGGACAAAGTGATTTCCCGCGATCTGCGTGATCGAGGCCTCATGTATCGTCACGAAACCATCCTGCACAATTACCCTCACGACTGGAGAAAGGGTACTCCACTGATGAGCTATCCGGTCGATAGTTGGTTCATCCGGACGACCCAGATCAAGGATCGCCTGATCGAACTCAACAATAAGATTAATTGGCAGCCGAAGGGCATCGGCACGGGTCGATTTGGAGACTGGTTAAAAAACAACGTTGACTGGGCGCTCAGTCGGCGCCGATTCTGGGGAACGCCTCTCCCAATATGGAAATCTGATGCGCCAGACTCCGACTATATGGAGATCATTGGATCTATTGCTGAGCTTCGCGAAAAATGCGGCGACCAGATACCTGACAATGATGAAGAGGTAGACCTACACCGCCCATTCGTAGATCAGCTCACCTGGGCGGCTCCTGATGGATCTACGATGCGGCGCGTGGAAGACTTGATCGATGTGTGGTTTGATTCGGGCGCCATGCCATTTGCACAGTGGCATTACCCATTCGAAAACAAAGAAATATTCGAACGCAATTTTCCAGGCGATTTCATAGCAGAGGGGGTTGATCAAACCCGAGGCTGGTTTTACACGCTGCACGCGATCGCTGCTCTCGTTATGGACGACGTAGCATTTCGAAACGTGGTGGTAAACGGCCTGGTTCTAGATGAAAAGGGAGAAAAGATGTCCAAGACGAAAGGGAACGCAGCCGACCCTTTCGCCCTCATTGAGACTTATGGAGTGGACGCCATCAGATGGTACCTGATGAGTAACACTCCACCGTGGGAGAATCTGAAGTTTTCAGAACGCGGCATTATTGAGACCAAGCGAAAGTTTTTTGGTACGCTCACAAACGTGTACGCATTTTTCGCTACCTACGCGAATGTCGATGGATTCGACTATAGCACCCCAATCCCTCTCGATGAACGAACAGAAATGGATCGGTGGATTCTTTCGCGGCTGTACTCGACCAGCATCTCGGTCCACGACTCTCTGGACGAGTACAATCCCACGAAAGCGGCTCGTGCGATTGAAAGATTCGTCGATGAGTTGTCGAACTGGTATATCCGAAGAAACAGGCGGAGATTTTGGAGTGCAAAACAGTCCGGAACCCAAGAGGTCACTAAGACAGCCGCCTATCAGACGGTAGCCGAATGTCTATTGACGGTTTCCAGACTGATGGCTCCGATAGCACCGTTCTACTCGGATCGACTGTTTCAGGACGTAAACAATTCTGTGAAGTTGTTCGCCGAGGAATCTGTTCATCTGACCCGATTTCCAACAACTGAAGAGCTGGAATCCACCTTCGATGAAGCCCTGGAGAGAAGAATGTATTTCGCGAGAACGATCTCATCCATCGTTCTTGGGTTGAGAAATACATCGTCAATCAATGTTCGTCAGCCCCTTCCAAAGATTCTGGTCGTCACGGGATCAAGAGTTAAGCAAGCCGTCATTGAGGAGGTGGAAGCCATCATCCTGGATGAGACCAACGTCAAGTCGATCGAATACATCGATGGCGCGTCCGGCGTTGTCTCGCGTCAAGCAAGACCAAATTTCAAACTGTTGGGAGGTCGGTTAGGCAAAATGATGAAAGCAGCCGGCGGGAGGATACGCGACCTCTCCAGTGAAGAGATCGAGGCCTACCTGAGTGACGGTCGGATAGATCTTGAGATTGAAGGGGAGATAATGACTTTCTCGGGCGAGGACATCGAAATCACGAGCGAGGGTATTGAGGGCTGGCTCGTTGGCCAGGAGGCGTACATTACCGTCGCGCTCGATACCACAATTTCTGATGAGCTTCTGTCAGAAGGACACGCGCGAGAAGTGGTTAACAGAATTCAGAACATGCGGAAGGATGCCGGATACGAAGTCACGGATCGAATTCAAATTCAGTTTGTGGCCTCGAATTCGCTTATTGAGTCGATCCGAATTCATGCCGAATGGATTCGGAACGAGACGCTGTGTCTGGAGTTGCAAGAGGCCCAAAATCCTGCAGGAGATCTGGTCACTGAATTCGACATAGGATCGGAGAACGTGACACTCGCAGTGAAGCTGAACGGATAGTTACTGGGGCTCCTTCTGAGCCTAAAAATCGAATTCTCTTTATGGCAATTGATGCTTCAGGTGATGATAACACGACCAAGAAGGTCGCAAAATCGCCATTTACTTCTAAACAGCTCGAGTACTTCAAGGACCTGGTCCTGGCGAAGCGTGACTCTGCACATACGGATGTCGAGCGGATGCGTGCGCAACTTGCAGACGCCCGTGAGCAGGCAGAGAATGACACCGCCTACAGCTATCACATGGCGGATGCCGGCACTGATGCGATGGAGCGCGAGAAACTCTTTTTGATGGTCGCGCGTGAGCAAAAATATATTGGATACCTCGATCGGGCTCTGGAGCGAATTGAGAACAATACCTACGGAATCTGTAAGATCACCGGCGACGCAATCTCCAAGGAGCGTTTGAAAGCGGTGCCTCACACGGAGATCTCCATCGAGGCCAAACTGAAGCAGAAATCGAAGTAACTGATCAGATAAAGACACGTAGTGAAACGGGCGATCCAGCACTCAAACTTGGTGTGCGCAAGGACCGCCCATTTTTCATGCAGGAAACCAAGAGCTGGATATCTCGCTCGCTACTGTTCGTCGGACTCGTAATTGTAGTCGATCAAGTAACGAAAATCATTGTTTTAAAAACGATGACGAAAGGTCAATCAGTAAACCTTTTGGGCGATTGGCTGAAATTTACATTTACAGAGAATCCAGGGATGGCGTTCGGGTTGGAGTTCGGCCCCCCGGCGCTGATCACCATTTTCAGCCTGGTCGCCACACTGCTGATAGTGGTTTATCTGTATAAGGTAGGAGGGGTGTACAGGCCTTATCGAATAAGCCTATGCATGGTTCTCGGCGGTGCACTCGGAAATATTATTGATCGAGTGCTGTATGGAAAGCTCCTGTACGGAGATCCATATTTTCTTGGAAAGGTTGTCGACTTTATCCACATCAACGTTTGGCGTGGCTACGTACCCGATTCGATACCGATATTTGGTGGCCGCTACCTTGCTCTGTTCCCCATATGGAACGTCGCCGACATGGCCATTGTGCTAGGAGTGATCGGTATTATCGTCTTCCAGAAACACTTTCATAAGGTCAGCTTGTCGGAGCCTGGTGATGCTGATAGCACATCGGGGAAAAGCTCGGAAGCGTCCGAGATGAGTAGTCCCGAAACTTCGAAAGATCCTGATCTACCAGGTGAGCCGGGCGGCGAAGGAAATGACTCTCGGGAGTAATCGACGATCTGATCGATCGAGTAGCCCGGTAGATGTCGAAGATCCGCTCCCGTAGTACGCGGCTTCATCCAACTCAAATCTCCACTCGGCGGTATTCTTTCGATCAAGGACGTTTACAATGTCCATGCGAAGTTGAACCGAATATTTTCCAAGACTCAACGAGTACGCACCGCTCAAATCCAACTGGTGAATAGGTTTCAGCTCGTGAGTATCGGGTCTGGTGAGATCATACTCTGAAATCTGTCTTTCAATCCGTCGAATCGCGTTTGAAGAAACACCGTTTTGCCTCATTTCTTCCAGAAGAGCATCAACATCATTCAAGTTGGCACTCAAAAAGTCGTAATAGGCTTTTCGATAGCCCCAACTACGGCCCCACGTACTCTTCCAACGCACGAGAAGAACAGCTCTTCTGAGCGGAACGAGGTCAGCAGAGAGCTCCAGCCTGAAGGGTTCACTCCACGGCACGCTCAGTAGGTCGTTTCGGTAGAGAGCTTCAGAGCGCCTTCGGGTAATGGTATTGTCAAACCGGACGCTCATGCTCCCGTTTCTGATATTCCTTTTGATTCCTGTAGAAATGCCATAGGAGTACCCGGTCGTCGACTCCAGGAACTCTGACTGATCCATATTGCGCGATGTATCACTCATAGCTGAGTAATCGATCGCCAGAATGTGGTACTGGTGCTTGTAGAACGACTCTACTGAAACCGACCATGCGGCCGAGGGAACGATCAGCATCTCTGCTGCAAAGTGTGCCGCTTTTGGAGGGGTCACGCTGTGATCATTCCCCATCCAGAATCGGGTTGACGATACGAAGGTTCTGGGGCTCCGGCTACTCACATCGAACTGGGAAACGAACTGCCGATACAGGCCGGTGCCCA
>CALBJU010000229.1 GCA_937893205.1 uncultured Bacteroidota bacterium | reverse complement strand
AGACAGAGACAAGATCGCGAGTAAATCTGAAAACTCGAACCAAAAAATGAGCCGCCTTCAGGTCCGTGTCGAGCATCTGATTTCGTCATGGAACCGACTGCAGTTTTTCATTCAGGAAAAACTCTACTGCACCGAAAAGGAAGCGAGAGTGATGGTTTCATTAATGGCCCTAATCATTCTTGGTAACGCGATTCAAATGGTCCGCGCAGAGCAGCCACTTTTTGACGATGCATATTATGCTGGGACCGATAGCCTGTTTCGAATGCTCGCCGCGCAGGCTGATTCCATGGAAGCCGTCGACACGGTCCGAATTGGATTCCAATCCGAACCCATTCAGTTTCGCGAACTGGGAAAGGAGCTCGAAATGTGGGTGATTGTCGATACGCTCGAAAAACCCACTACCACATTTCCCGTCAATATCAACACGGCTGATGCGAAAACACTTCAGGCTCTGCCTCGAATCGGTCCGCGAATGGCAGAACGAATACTCGCTTACCGTGCGAAAAGTGGCCCTTTTGTCCAAATCGAAGACCTGAAAAGGGTCAAAGGTATTGGTGACAAGACACTCGAGAGACTACTACCTCTCGTTACGCTGGAGGATGCTCAACCGGATTCTTCAGTCGTTGCTGTAGACTCACTGGAGAACGCTTCGGAGTGGCCCGACTCTTCAGGCTGAACAACGCTGTTCCCATCCACAAACTTGTTGAATCGATCCGCGGCCTCCTCTTCCTTTCCCAGAAACTTCCAGACGGGTACAAGAAGTAGTGCAGCGAGGGAAATGAATCCCACGAATGTCAGCACGATGACCGGCCAATAATCTTCCATTCACTTAGGGCCTGTTAACAGGCCTTAGAAGGAGTGCGACGAATAACGCACTTTCTGACGAATTCTGGTCAGCCCCGTTCCACAACGTGTTGAACTTCCTGGCGCGCTGCCATGAAGACAAATACTGCGACAAATGGAAGCGTCCACATTCCGTAAAATATTCCATAAATAGCAAATACGAAGGCCAGGCCCTGCCCGATCAGGCAAGCGACATGAGTAGCATTGGTGTAGTCCATCTGGGTGGCGAGAGCTGCCCGCAGGACACGCCCTCCGTCCATCGGAAAGGCCGGCAGCATGTTGAATACAACCAGCCCCAGGTTTAACCACATCAACATAGAGAGCACGTTTCCCTGAGGCGTGAGCGCTTCAGCCATGGACAACGGTGCTCCGATAATTTGATTGACAACGTACAGGACGGCGGCGATCCCGAGATTTACGGCTGGGCCCGCGATAGCGATCAAGAACTCCTGTTTGGGCTCCCGTGGCATGTGGCTCAGGCGCGCCACACCACCTATCGGATACATCGTGATGTCTATTGTGGGGATCTTGAAACTGCGCGCCATGAAGGCGTGACCGAGTTCGTGCAGAACGATGCAGCCGAAAACGGTCATGACCAGCGCCAGACCCATTAGAGAGGCGACCACGGACAATCCGTTATACACGTAGAACCCGAAAATGCCGACCATCATCACCAGAAATGTCCAGTGGACAAACAGGCCGATGCCGCTCACAGATCCAAACTTAATGGTCGATTTCACGCTTTCCCTCTTTGTGTACCCTGGCAATGAGCGTTCGCTCAACGCACTCCTCAGTTGGCGGGCAGTTTACCGAATGAATCGCAATAGGATGACCGATGAGAACGGCTATACGGGACTAACCAAACATTTGTGTCACGACAAGAACATCATAGATCGCGTGCGTCCAGGCTGCGACACCAAAGCCCCGAACGAGGAAGATGCCGTTGAGAGCCAGTCCGAACAAGAATCTGAATACGAAGGACGACATGGTAAACGTATCCCCGAGAGCACCTACATAATGAACCGAGCTGAATAGCAAGGCGCCGACGATTGCGGCAACAATGTAGGCCGTGTTCTTGCTTTTCACGAGTGATTGCAACACCCAGAACAGACCGCCGACGAGGACCACTCTGAATATTAGCTCTTCATAGAGGCCAGCTCCGATTGAAAGCACTATCAGCATTCCGGAGCCGAGCTGTCTGGTTGCGTCCTGAGCGATGAAAGCCATTTCCTGCGGCGCGATCGAGAATACGAGGCTTACCAGAGTCGAAATTAGCAGAGCCACTCCAACAGCGTAGATCGTGCTTTCGCCAAGAATCATCCCGAAATACGCCGCCCGAAGAGGAATTTTCTTTTTTCGTTCCCGAATAAATATTACGACGCCGATACCCAGCACCAGGAGGCCGAGAGCAAATGTGCCCCTACCGCCCAAGAAGGCCAGGGGCTGCTTGATCCACAGGTCTGCGCCCACTCGTATCTGAGAAATCTCATTTCCATTGACGAATAAAATCAGTACCTCGTACAGGAGGAATAGTGGCAACGCAGCCAGAAAACCATAGGTCCCTGTCCTGCTCGCTTGAAAATATGTCGGCGATTTAGGCTGCTCCATTCGATCTCCTAATTGAACCAATCATTCCATGCATTCAATGCACAACTCTCACTAGAACGGTATCTCCGCCCTTCTCGATACCCAGAGCCTCTGCAACGGCTGGCGATATATCCATTATCGGTGGCTCGAGGGACAGCGAGTGGTCTGCAACGATTGCAAATGTTTCTTCCGATCCGTCAGCCAGACTCAATAGCAATATCGAGCCCATGGCAAGTTCCGGATGACTGACCATGTAAGATTTCGGATCATATCGATGTCCACTCGAAAGCATACGACCGGCGAGGCTGTTTGGATACATAAGAACCCGAATCTCGTCTCGGAGTGGCAGTCGCACCACGCCGTCCTCTGTGGCCGGTAGGCTCGTTGAGGGCAGGCTCAATCGTTGACCAATCCGGATATTTGAGCCTGTAAGGTCGTTTGTAGATCGAATGGTCTCGACACTGACCCCGGTTTTGAGCGAAATTCCGAAGAGCGTGTCTCCTGTTTTGACTCGGTAGGTTGTGGTCGTACGATCCTGCGGAATAACAACCGTTTCGCCCGTGGACAAAAAAGAAGGAAAATCCGGATTCATGGATAGAAGTGTGTCCGGATGAAGCCCAAAACGAGCCGCAAGGGAGTAGAGGGTCTCTCCTTCTCCAATGATCAGCCGGGCTCGCCCGCCACCGAGACTCTTGACGGTCCCGACCGGTCCCAGAGATGTTGAATCTGCCTCCTCGACCTCAATGCTTCTCGAGTCTGGATCCTCTACGGCTCCGCGTTCTTCATCAATCAACCCACCTTTGTCAGCCGACTCCACGTTCAGGGTCATGCCCGCGCGGATAACGCCGTCCTGAAGGTCATTCCATTCCCGAATGTCGCTTACCGAAATGTCATGGCTGCGCGCAATGCTGAACAGCGTGTCTCCCGGCTTCACCTCGTAGGTAGCGATCTCTTGAGCCGACAACGTGAGGGGGGACGCAAGCAGCATCAGCACGAGCGCGAATATTCCAGGAGTGACGGGTAATTTCATTCGTAGCCTTCGATTTCGGCCTCAAGGAGCGCAGATTGAAGTTCGGACCGTGCATGAAAATCCGAGATGCGGGCGGCAATGGCAATGCCCTCGCGATAAATCACAATCGCTTGTGAAGAGTCGCCGATCTTTTCGAGTAATTTTCCAAGGTGATAGTAGAGTCCTACGTAGCCGGGATCATGACTGCGCAGCTCTTCGAAAATCGTCCTGCCTCGTTCGAAATCACCCAGCTTGACATACTCGCTGGCCAGAGCGAATCGGATGAACGAATCCTGTGGGTCTTCTTCCTGAAAGGCGAGTAGCTGATCGAGTCTCGACACGATTTTCTACCAGCCTCCCCCTGCGCCGCCGCCTCCAACGCCGCCCCCTCCGAAGCCACCGCCGAAACCCCCTCCTCCGCCGCCAAAACCGCCACCCATGCCAGACCTACCAAGACCTCCAAGCGCCGAGCCCCAGAAAATCATCGGGAGTCCGTTGTAATGTGTCCTTCGATACTTGCCTTTTCCTCGGCCACGATTGCGCAGATAGGAAATCAAGAAGTACACAAACATCATGATCATGTAGGTCGCGATCGGCGGATTTTTCGATTGGCGCCTTGCAGGGCGCTGGAGGGCCTGAGCATCGAATTCCCCGGACGCCGCCGAAATGATCACATCTACCGCTGCATTGATCCCGTAATAGAACTGTCCCTTTTTAAAGGAGGGCTCCACAATCTCGCGAACAACTCTGCCTACAAATACGTCTGGTAGGACCCCTTCCATTCCATAGCCCGTCTCTATTCTGATCTTGCGTTCGGCTCTGGAAATCAGAAATACCACCCCGTTATCGGAGCCCTGCTGTCCAACACCCCATTGCCGACCTATGGCCATCGCAAATTCCTGGGAATCGTATCCCCCCAGATCCTGGACGGTCACTACGACAATCTGAGTCGAAGTAGAGTCATTGTACGCCCTGAGTTTCATCTCCAGCGCGCGTTCCTCCACATCGTCTAGAAATGCGCCTCCATCGCTGACCAGCCTCCCGGCCGGTGCAGGCACATTCTGAGCGGATGCAGCTCCTGCAGACAGGAAAGAAAAGAGAAGTATGACCAGTATGGGTAGCGACTTAGTCAAATTCGACTACGGGTGCATTTTCAGATCCTTTCTGGGCTTCAAACGGCGTTTTGCGTTCGAAACCGGCAATCGACGCTATGATCGAGCCCGGAAACCGCCGTACGCCTCGATTGAAATCGGCGACAACGTTGTTGTAATCCCGCCTGGCGACGGTGATTCGATTTTCTGTTCCCTCGAGTTGAACCTGGAGATCCCTGAATCCTTCAGTAGCTCGTAGCTGAGGATAGTTCTCGGACACGACCAGCAGGCGTCCCAGAGAACTTGAGAGGGACGCTTGTGCCGACATGAAGGCTTCCATTTTTGCAGGATCACTCAGATCGTCGGCGGAAAGATTGATGGATGTTGCACGGGCCCGAGCCTCGGTTACCGCCGTCAGGGTTTCCTGCTCAAAATCGGCGGCTCCACTCACCGTCCGAACCAGGTTCGGAATCAGGTCAGCCCTGCGCTGATACTGTGCTTGCACATCAGCCCACGCCTGGCCAACGGTTTCATCTGCGTCCACCAGGTTGTTGTAGGTCCCGACTCCTGAGAAGGCTGCCAGACCAATAACCGCAACCAACACTCCCACGACCACTAAAGCAGGTCTCATAATTCGTATTCCGTTGATTCAACATCAGTGAAAAGAGCCAGCCTGTCGGTCGACCCTTTCACGATGCATACGGAAAGGGTTGGGCGGGGTTTCTATGATCCAGCATCTCCTGGATAGAGAAGCACGGACCAGACACAAACGCCTGCGAGGCACGCAATTGATTCGAGAACCAATTGCGATTGCGGGCCATTTTTAATAGGATGTAGATGCCAGATGAGATTTGTATGTTCTGGACCACGTGAATAACCGATCCTGAATTGTCAGTCTCTTGAAGACAGGGAGAATCACATAGCACGGATCAGCGATGAAGACGACCGATCGGACTGAAAGAAATATGGGCCTCAAGGGCTCAATTGCGAAGTTTCGCTGGATTGGTATCGCGATTGCACTGATCATCATCCCCGTTACTGGAGTCGCGCTGCCCGGCCATCTTTCAGATAATTTGTCCGATGACACGGCCGGTTCGATCCAGGCCGCCCTGTCGAGATTATTTTCAGACACCCACAACCCGACACCCCCTCCTCCGGCCCACAATCTGCCCTTTGATTCCGCAGAATTCCAATCTGTTCACGCTTCACTTACAGCCTTCGGCGAAGAGAGCGACACGGTTCTTCCCGACACGCTGGTCGAATTTGCCCTCGAGGCCCATACATCCCTCTTTTTTGAGGATCGCTTTCCATCGGCCAATTCCTGTGCGACTTGTCATCCAGACCACTTTCGTGAATGGTCGGTCTCGCAGCACGCATATTCGCAGATGAGTCCAGTGTTCAATGCCTTCAACGGGACGGTACTCAAAATAACCAATGGAACGAACGGCGACTTCTGCATCCGCTGTCACACGCCGGTGGGAATGAACATCGGTGAGCCGGAATTCATGAGCAACATGGATCGATTCGCAACCTCTAGAGAGGGGATCACCTGCATCGTGTGCCATCGACTGAAAAACGCCTATGGAAAGGTAAGCGGTCGGCTTGCGATCGTCGAAGGCGACATTTTTGATCCGGTTTACGGCCCGGAAGGTGGCGATGAACTGGCGCGGGTAATTGAAAGTGACTCCTTCCGTGTCAATGACCAGAGAGGACAATCCGGGAGGGCGATTCACGCCGAAGCGTATGCGTTTGATCAGATCAGCACCTCCGCGGTTTGCGGCACGTGTCACGATGTGAATCTGGTAAATGGCTTTCGTCTGGAAGAAGCGTTCAGCGAATACAAAGCTAGTCCGGCTTCGGGAAATGGAATATCCTGCCAGGACTGTCATATGGGACGCGAACCGGGCGTCGCTTCGGGGTACGACACTGCGCCAGCGGCTCGCGTTGGGGACAAGTACACGCGGCCTCGCAAACGGACAAATCATTTTTTCGCCGGTCCCGACTATTCGATTATCCACCCTGGAATATTTCCACACAATGTTGAAGCTGCCGCCATGGCCTCAATTAAGGAGTGGCTAACGTTCGACGTCGATGCTGGCTGGGGAACCGACGAGTTCGAAGACAACGTGGCGGACGACTATGAATTCCCGGATCGCTGGCGATTCCCAGATGATCGGTACGATGCACGTGACATCATCGGAGACAATCAGGATCTGCTCGATTACGCAACGGATCAGCGAAGAGCAATCCTCACGGCGGGTTACTTGATAGGAGAAACTCGGATTGAAAAATCAGGCCCAAACGGTCTGAATTTCGGAATCGAAGTACGAAACGGCACCGACGGACACAACGTGCCGACTGGGTTCGACGCGGAGCGCCTCGTCTTTCTCGAGGTCACGGTACGCGACGCAAACGGTCACATCGTATTCAAATCGGGTGATCGCGACCCGAATGGAGATCTTCGGGATCTGCACTCGCTCTATGTTCACAACGGCGAACTTCCACGGGATAAATATCTCTTCAGCCTCCAGTCCAAGTTCTTGACGCGCATGGTGCGAGGCGGAGAGCGCGAGCAGGTTCTCGCACTCAACTATTCCCCTGACCCTCTGCCCTTTCTTCGACCCTCAACTCGTTCAACGGTCCTGCTCGGCCGACCCGGGGGAGCCCGAAAGCATCGCGTCACGCTTCCTCCCCTGTCTGGCAGATGGGCTGATTACAAGGTGAGTGCCGGCGAACTCGAAGGCTCCACCGGGCCCTACACCGCCGATGTCAAACTCGTGACACAAATGCTGCCGGTTAATCTGATCCCAGAGATCCAGGGGGTTGGGTTCGATTACTTCATGTCGCCGCGGGACATTGCTGAGGGCATCGTGGACGGAATCATGGTAATCCGTGAACTTCAACTCGAGCTGAACTGATGAACGATAACCATCACGACGGGCGGGACGAAACCAGGCCCGGAATCCGTTCTTTCGCAAAGAAATTGCGCTTCGTAATTGCGTGCTGGATCTGTGTGATGCTTGCCGCATCACTCTTTTCAGCTACGCTCGTGCAGGGTCAGCACGCCGAAGCAGACAGTAGCGCGAGTAGATTTTCAGACGAGGTCATTCCGCTCGCAGATATTCCTAAACGGCCGAGACCCATCATTGAATTGGGAGAACCCTTTCTCGGGACAGGAACGCTGGCCCAGGGATTCAGGCTTCCGACTGGCGCCGTATGGCAACCGGCACTCATGGCCTTTGGAACAGTCAGGTTGGCAGCCCAGGGAATCAGCGACAAGGTTTCGGGTACTGATCTAGCGGAGGGTGCCGCACGATTTGATCTGTTCGGAAATCTATATCTGACCCCCTCGGAGAGAATTGTGATCGGGTTCAGACCACTGGATCAAGATGGTCGATTCACCAGATTCACTCTTCACTCTGACCCGGATCTGGCTGAAGACGATTTCGTCGACGAACTCAATTTTGGCATTCGCACACTGTTTTTCGAGGGCGATTTTGGCGAGCTCTTCCCGAATCTCGATAGAGACGACAGTGGCGGGCTGGACATCGGCCTCTCAATTGGCCGTCAGCCGATGAGTTTTCAGGATGGTCTGTTGATGAACGAAGACGCCATCGATGCGGTAGGGCTGACTAAGGCAAACAACAAATGGTTTGGCGCCGTCAACACCCGAATATCGCTCGTTTACGGCTGGGGGGACTTGAACCGACCACTTGGTACAAGAAATCCGGGTGACAAGAGCGCCACATTGTTTGGCATATTCACCGAAACCGATACGCCAAAACAGACGATTGAAGTCGATGTGATCTATGTGGACGCAGATGACCTTACCGGTAGCGGCGTCTACGGAGGCCTGAGCAGCATCAGGAGAATTGGAAGCTACAGCAACACGTTTCGCGTGGTGGCTTCCTTTCCCGTGGGCGACGAAACGCTCTACAACAGCCAGGGTGTACTGATCCACAATCAACTCGGATGGACACCTCACCACTCCATCAACTACACGTATGTAAGTTCATTCGTGGGCATCAACCAGTTTCGATCGGCGGCAAGAGGCCCCTCCGCGGGTGGTCCGCTCGGTCAGACGGGCATTTTGTTCGCCGCCGTCGGGCTGGGACGGTACGGAGCTGCCCTTGGAAATAACGCGGACAAGGCTGTTGGCGGAGCAATTGGCCACCAAATGTTTTTTGCCCACACGAGAAAACAGCTGGTCCTCGAGATAGGTGGCCGATATACCTACGACTCTGACTTCACGCAAATCAATGCGGCAGCCGGCGGCGCTCGCTACCAGATGGCCTTCGGACGAAGAGGCATCGTGGTAATTGACGGATTTGGCAGCTACGATTTTGAAGCGTCTAAAACCCGCTTCGGAGCCCGATTTGAGGTACTACTTAAACTTTAAACGTGATCACGCACTCATACACACCGCGTGATCTTCTTATTCTGCGATGATTATACATCGCTGAAGCACTCCTGAGAGCATGAAAGGACTTATAGGGTCCCACATAAAACAACTGCGGATTCCGCTACTGATGCTGCTCGGGATAGGCGGCTGCATCGGTGTGGCTGTGCTCAGCGCGCAGTCGGTGCAAGAAATCTCTCTTTCGGATTCTCCCTATCTGCGTATCGACCCGGCCAAGATTCAGGGAGCCGAGGTGTGCGGAGAATGCCACGCAAAAGAATTTGATAGCTGGAATCAAACCGTCCACCAGACTCAGTTCGCGACCCTGCACCAATCTGATAAAGCTCAGAGTATCCTTGAAAACATGGGGTTCAGGCTCTCGAAAAGAGAGAGCATGTGTCTGACTTGTCACTACACCGCCACAATCCGCAGGGACCAGGCGCGTGCGGTGTCTGGTGTGTCGTGTGAATCCTGCCACGGCGCGGGGCGCGACTGGATGGATACCCACAATGATTACGGCGCGGCCGACCACGATACAGAAACTGCGGCCCATAAAATCGAACGGATTCGAAACAGCGTCGATGCAGGGATGCTACGCCCCAGTGGAGATGTGTACAGTGTAGCAGCGAATTGCTTCGAATGTCATACCGTTCCAAACGAAAAACTGATAAACGAAGGCGGACATCCGAGTGGAAGCAAGATTGAGCTGGTTTCATGGGCAGATTCGATCAGGCACAATTTTTTAGCCGCGCAATGGAGTAGCGATACCTCGAATCGAAGCCAGTCGGTTGAGAGAAAACGCATATTCTTCCTGATTGGAGCGATTCTGGACTATGAATACAGCCTGCGAGGCCTGGCGATGGCCAGCGAACGGAGCCCCTATTCCAAGGCCATGGAGAGGCGAGTGAAGGTGGCGTTTCGAGAGCTTCGAAAAATTTCCGACGTGCTGTCTCTTCAAGATCTGGTAGACATCGTTAGAATTGGTGGTGAAGCTCGGCTTGTCCCTGGAAATGGGCCCGCTCTGACGGCATCTGCGGACGAGATATCCAGTCATGCGAAAGCCATTTCCGGGGCGGTCGATGGACTGGACCTCTCTTCGCTCGAGGGACTCATGTCTGGAGATGCCGTCGCTCAACCTGCGGCTGACAATGAAGGGGGTGCGCTGCTCGATTCGGAACCGGAAGCCGATGCGCCAAGCGGGGCCGCGGCTGCTCCCGTTACTACCGAGACAGCCGATGCCGACTCTCCTGGAGCGGCCGCGGCAACAACCAACCGAGCAACCGCCGTTGGCCAAAGGCGCTCCAGGCCATCCTGGTTTCCTACAGAATCCTTTGAGACTACCGTTCCGGGCTGCTCCTGTCACACCCCTGCAGAAGAATGGCTTCTGGACGACCCCCATTCCGGATCCCTGGATATAATCTCATCCCCGCGCGCGAAGCAGATCGCGCGGATTTACGGACTCAGTTCGGACCAGATGCTTCGCGGCGATCAGATGTGCATGAGTTGTCACGGAACTGTCGTGAGCGGCGATGAGCGGGAAGAGGTGTTCGACGCTGTGAGTTGTGAAAGTTGTCATGGTCCGAGCTCAGGTTATCTGGATCCGCACGAGCGCGGAAATGGAGCAGGGTACAATCTGGGCATGCGGAATCTGAAGAACGCAACGCTAAGGGTCAGCACGTGCGCAACGTGCCACCACATCACGGACGAGAGGCTTCTTTCTGCCGGACACCCCACTGGAGAGGATTATGATATTGCTGTGGCCTCTGCCAACATCGAACACTGGCCCGACGACGAAAATATTAAACGATCCGGACCCTATCCGTCCCTCAGTTCTGGAGCACTCACCTCTGCGTTTTCACTTCTCAGATCTACCAGAACGATCCCTAGTGTGACCGTTGTTCAAGAAACTCCCGTCTCAACCGAGCCCGCAAGGGCATCTAACTCGGCTATAAGAGCAGATCCAGGAGCTACGATCGGCACTTTCAGCCTTCCAGGTACTCCGAGAATCAGGCAGGACCAAGTCACGGGCACGATTGATGCTCCCCTTCCCATCGACACCGGCGATGCGACCTCCACAGAAGACCTCCTTCTCGCTGTAAAACACCGTCTGGAAGCGATATATCGCGCACTGGGGAGGAGTAATTAGATGGCCTCCAACGGAAATATTATGGCAGATGCAGGCAAGACACAGGTTCGCCGAATACAGCAGTTCCAGGACCGTTGGTCGTCTTACGACGCGCAATCTGGCCTCGTGGAACTATCGGAAATGCTCTCCCCCGCCGAGTTACAAAAATTCGACTTATTCTCCGCATATGATGCGGAGTTTCTGGATTCCATTGCTGCAGACGTTTCAGTGGCCAGCTGGAGGAAAGATGCTGTCCTGTTCGAGGCGGGAAGTTATGTGGACGTGGCATTCGTGATCGTGGACGGCAAGGTCGATATCTTTCTAGAATCGGATGAGGGCTCGGCACCTGCTCCAATCTTCGACGCACAGCGAACCGTGTATGGTATCGATCCGACGAGCCTGTTGGCTCCGGAGATTCATCTGGATATCGCGAAAGGTGCTCCCGCACAGGGATCTGGAGATTCAGATCAGATAACCTTCCTGTCATCCATGGATTTTGATCTGCCCAAGAGTGGCCTGGTAAAGCTCAAGGCCGGAGATCTGTTCGGAGAAATTGGCGCCTTGAATGGCTGGCCACAATCGGCTACTGTGCGCACCGCGTCCGACTGTCAGCTCATTCAGATCCGGATGCCCGCCCTGCGTGCCATGAAAAAGAAGTCTTCAGACTTCAAGGAGCGGGTTGACAAAATCTACCGAGAACGAACGCTGCTCGAGCAGCTTCGATCGGCGCCACTCTTCCTGGGTGTCGCGCCTACCTTTTTAAAAGCGATAAGCCAGCACGTCGAGTTGGTATCGCTGTCACCCGGGGACGTCCTGACCGAACAGGGTGCCGATGTCGACGCACTCTATATGGTTCGCTCCGGATTTCTCAAGATCTCACAGAGGATCGGAGAAGCGGATGCGGCGGTGTCTTACCTCAGCAAAGGGATGAGCGTCGGAGCTGGCGAACTTCTGATCGATGAGCTGAGCACGTGGCAGTCTTCGATTACGTCCGTCGGATTTTCGGAATTGGTCCGTATCAGCCGACAGGAGCTGTCAGATCTGTTGGCGGGCTCGCCAGAAGTGGAAACTCGGTTGTGGGAGACGGCCGTCACCCAAATTCGAGAAAACGGTTTTACGCGGCAAAACCTCGATAATTCTGAACTCATTGATTTCGCGCTCCAGAAAGGCCTCGTGCAGGGCAACAGCATGCTCGTCATCGATCTGGACGTATGCACCCGATGTGACGATTGCATGCGCGGCTGTGCCTCGACTCACGGTGGCCGGCCGAGATTTATCCGCGAAGGCGACACGTTTGAGCATTTCATGATTGCCCGTTCCTGCTACCATTGCGAAGATCCTGTCTGCCTCATCGGCTGCCCAACAGGTGCAATCCGACGAGCTCAGGTGGGTGACGTGGTAGAAATAGATGATCAGCTCTGCATTGGCTGTGGTAACTGTGCTATGAAGTGCCCATATGATGCAATCGTCATGCACGATACGGGCGAAACATGGTCCGAGGATGCCGTTCCAGAACGACTGCGCGGGCGACAAAAAAAAGTCGCGAGCAAGTGTGATCTGTG
>CALBJU010000228.1 GCA_937893205.1 uncultured Bacteroidota bacterium | reverse complement strand
GTTCGGGCTCTTGTACACGGGTGGGCGATACTCGCTGGCTTATCTCGGGATCGCGGATGTCTTCGTCCTGATCTTTTTTGGCCCGGTCGCGGTGGCGGGTACCTATTTTGTACAAGGTCTCTCGTGGCCCATCGAAGTCTGGATCGCAGGACTGGGTCCTGGCCTCCTGTCGGTGGGAATCCTTCTGGCCAACAACATTCGAGATGTTCTCGAAGACGGGCGGGCAGGGAAGAAAACGATAGTGGTGCGGCTCGGCAGGGACGCCGGAATCAGGATATATGTAGCCTGTATGGTACTGGCAGCCGCTGTACCGGTGGTGCTCTGGAAGGGTTACGATTCACCCGCATGGATTCTGCTCTCACTCCTTGCAACTCCACTCTTTTTCAAAGCCGTAACACTACTGCGGGCGATTCCCCAGGAGGATGGTGCGCGCCTGAACGGAGTTCTGGCCATGACGGCAAGGAACTTGCTGATTTACACTATCCTGTTTTCCCTTGGATGGGTAGTGGCGGCCTGAAATGGGATCGATTTTTCCGGCTAGTGTGAAAATGAACACCTCTACAACATTGCGCTTCTTTACCTACTCGCTCGCGATGAAGGAGCCGGTTCCGGTCGGCGGCGCCATGATGTCCACGCGCAGAGGAATTCTTGTTCGCGCCGAGGACGGTAGGAGCAACACGGGATGGGGAGAGGCGGCGCCCCTGGATGGTTATGGCCCAGAAACGTTCGACGGCGCTCTGGAAGCAGTTCGAAGCGGACAGGTCACTCCCTCGCTCGAGTTCGCTGTGGATTGTGCCCGCAGGGGGATGGTGGCGGCCAAGAATGGGACCTCGTTTGCTTCCTCTCTGGGGGAATTGAAACGGTCATGCATGGACAATGTGAGACTGAATCCAGCAGGATCCGTACGCGCCGGGGTCAGTGTGAAGTTCAAAGTCGGGCGCAATTCCGCTCGTGAGGACAGTGATCGCCTACTCAACTGGATGGAGCTCAATCCAGAATGCACCGTCCGGCTCGACGCCAACGGTCTCTGGAAGCGCGAGGATGCTCTTTTATTTGCTGATCACGTCGGGGGGCGCCGCGAGCGGATCGAGTTCATTGAAGAGCCCTGGATTGGCTGTTTTGAGGTCGACAATAGAGGCGAGTATCCGCTTCGACTGGCCATTGACGAGAGTCTTAACTCCGAAAATTGGGTCCATGCGGACATCGTAGTCCTGAAACCATCACTCCTTGGTGCAATCGATGGCGTGATGAGCCGGGCACTGATGATTCAAGACTCGGGGCGCAGCGTTGCCTGGTCCTCGGCGTACGAATCGGGAGTCGGCATGACTGCGCTCGTTGGGATCGCGTCTCGCTTCGACGGACCTGCTGTCGGATTTGGTACCTATGGATATTTACAGGACGATGTTGGAGCGAAGATTGAGAGTCTGGAGGGTGACTCCATCTGTGTTGCAGATCTGCCGGCCCACCCCGGAGCAGACATCGATATGGGCCGCCTGAACGAAATCCACCTGACGTGAGCCCGAATCCTTCATACCAGGAAGCTTATCTGAGCAGGAGTGGATTGGGTCCACCGATCTGCCCGATATCATGGCAAGCGATCCATAATCCGGACTTTCGGGCCGTCGCCGAGGCCGACGGACGTGATCTCACCTTCGCAGAGCTGGACCGACTGGTTGAGCAGAGGGCTGCTCTATACTCAACGTTCCAACCATCAGTAGTGCCCTTGCGCTCATGGAATACGGTCCAGTTGATCGCCGATATATACGGCGCGCTTAGGGCGGGCCGGCCTCCGTTCGTCATCAGTCCTCGTTGGCCGGACGCTAGATTCGACGAAATAGTCACCCTGGCTACCCAAGCGCCAGCGCACGCTGAACAACCTGTCGAAGCAAAAAAAGAGGATGTTCTACTCGGATTTACACTTGTTTTAACTTCCGGCAGTACAGGAAGCCCCAAGATTGCCTTCCACACCCCCGAAAATCACCTGTCATCCGCGATCGCGGTCAATAGCATTCTCGAACCCGGAGTCGGAGACAGATGGCTCTGGAGCCTTCCTGCCTTTCACATTGGGGGCCTGGCCATACTGTGGCGGTCGTTCGTTGCGGGATCGGCCGTGCAACTGGCGACGAGAGATCAGTCGATAGCTCAGCAACTTCTTTCGGCGCCGCCGACTCTGATTTCGTTGGTGCCCACTCAGCTTCACGATCTGGTTACCGAAGGCGTGCGGTGCCCCGCGGCCGTCCGGGACGTGGTCGTCGGCGGCGCCAGTCTGAACGCAGACCTTCTCGCGAGCGCAATTGAACTGGGCTATCCCATTCGGACCACCTATGGGATGACCGAAACCAGTTCCATGATCAGTCTTTCCGACAGGTGGGGTAGTGCGAGTGGCGAGACTAGCGAGAGAAAAAATGTGCACGCAGGCATCCTACTAGGCGGTGTTGAAACTCGCACGGACGACGAGGGCGTTCTCGAAGTGCGGGGACCGGTAGTATTTCAGGGCTACGCAGGCTTGGAGCGCGATCAGGAAGACTGGATGTCGACGGGGGATACGGTTCGGTTTACGTCAGAGGGTAATCTGGAAATTGGTGAACGAGCGGACGGAATGATCCTGTCTGGTGGCGAAAATATCGATCCTAATGAGGTTGCCGCGACGTTGTCTTCATTGGAAGGAGTGGTAGCAGCTGTGGTGGTGGGCGTTCCGCACGCGCGTTTTGGTGAACGACCGGTGGCCTTTGTCCAGATGTCGGGAGAGCTGCCTACAAAGGACTGGTTCGAATCCGAACTTGCTGCCCTCTTGCCTAAGTTTTGCATTCCCGATCACTTCCTGAGTCTTGGCCCGATTCCTCCCGAAGCCCTGAAGCACTCGCGCGCCGAATTAAAGGAGAATGCGATCAGGATCGTTGCAACCCTGAAGGATCCTCTCCCGTAAGCACAAAGCGTGTCCAGACTCCCCTACGAGAGGGCTTCAGAATGGACACCTCATAAGGAAGAACGAATTCGAGGGAAGCAACCGATAATTCCATGTCAGAATCAGCACGTAGCGGTAGATCAAAATGGCTCCTGGCCGGCGGCCTGGTAGTTCTCATCATGTTCCTCACGAACACTGATGTCGCCCATGTTCATATGGGAGGCTCCTCCCTCTGGTGGATCATCCTGATAGTGATCGCGGTCTATTGCGTCAACAGCGGCAGATGCCGGTGCGGATGGGGTGGTTTCGGCGATGATCTGGATGATGATGACGTCGATGGCGATGATGTCGATAAAGAGGACCTCGACGATAAGGAAGAAGAGTAGGGCTGAAAAGCCTGGATCCAGTCGGTAATTCTGTTCCCGTTCGTTTACTGGACCCGACGCGCACCGTAGATTCGCGGAATGAGATTATTCCGTCAGACATACGGCAATGGCGACCCCCTGATTATCGTACACGGCTTATTTGGAGCCGGCGGCAATTGGGCATCTCTGGCCCGAAAGCAGTTTGGTCGGTATTTCCGAACGATTGTCGTTGACCTCAGGAATCACGGTCGGAGCCCACATTCTGACGTCTTCGATTACTCGGCCATGGCTCAAGACCTCCTTGAGTTGCTTGAAGACGAACACCTGCCTCAAGCGCATTTTCTGGGACATTCCCTGGGCGGTAAGCTCGGAATGCACCTTGCCCTTGAACACAGCGAGGTCGTCGATCGGCTGATTGTAGCAGACATCGCCCCGAGAGCATACGAGCCCCGACATGAATCGATTTTCAGGGCACTGGAATCCATCGATCCATCCCTCTTTGAAAGTCGCCCAGAAATTGAAGCAGCGCTGCAGCCTATGATTCCAGAGGAAGGCCTGAGGCAGTTTCTGATGAAAAATCTTACGCGGGAAGACGGAGAATTCAGGTGGCGGATCAATCTGCCCGTCATTCGAGCATCCTACAGCGATGTATTGGGGGTTGTCGAGAGCTGGAATTCCTTCGAGGGCGACACCCTCTTTATTCGAGGAATGGAGTCTGGATATCTTAAGGAGGACGATCTGCCTTCCATCCGAGCGCTGTTTCCGTTTGCGGAGATGAAGGAAATGGCGGGTGCGGGCCACTGGCTCCACGCGGATGATCCAGATCGCTTTTCCAACCTGGTACTGGATTTTCTGAGGGCTTCCTGAATCGCATTTGGTAGAACCAGCCCGTAGGATGGTCGTTCGAGTGCTCCATCGCTCGAAATCCGCCACCCATGGACGACCGCAGAACAATCCTGTTTAAAGCTCTCTCGGAACGAATTCTCGTCCTGGACGGCGCTATGGGCACGCTCATTCAGAACGAAAAGCCCCAGGAAGAGGACTTCAGGGGTGATCGTTTCGCAGGTCATGGCCAGCCCCTTTTCGGGAATAACGACCTTCTGTCTCTGACCAAACCCGAGCTGATCAAGGGTATCCACGAAGTGTACCTGGCTGCAGGATCGGATATCATCGAGACCAACACCTTTTCTGCCAATCGGATTTCGCAGGCTGATTACGGTCTCGAAGATGCATCGTCCGATATCAATCTGGCGGCCGTGCGTGTGGCCCGCGAAGCCGCTGATGCTTGGACATTGCGCACGCCGGATAAACCCCGATTTGTGGCCGGCGCAGTCGGTCCCACGAATGCGTCTCTGAACATGTCTCCCGATGTGAACGACCCGGGATTCAGGACGGTAACCTTCCAGCAGATGGCCGCCTCTTATGCCGAGCAGATTTCTGCGCTGATGGAGGGCGGCATCGACATCCTGCTCATCGAGACCATCTTTGACACGTTGAACGCGAAAGCTGCGATTTTCGCTATCAACCAGGTATTTGAGACGAAGGGTCGGACCGTGCCCGTAATGATATCCGGCACCATCGTGGATCAGAGCGGCAGAACGTTGTCAGGCCAGATCACGGAGGCATTCTGGATCTCTGTGTCCCACACCCCCGAATTGATGTCGATTGGGTTGAACTGCGCACTGGGTTCGGAGCAGATGCGTCCATATCTCCAAACGCTGTCGAACATCGCCCCGGTTCTGACGAGTTTATATCCTAATGCGGGTCTTCCGAACGAGTTCGGGGGATATGATGAGACGCCCGAGTTCATGGCGTCTCAGGTAGATGCCTACGCAGCTGACGGTTTTCTGAATATTGTCGGGGGGTGCTGCGGTACGACGGCCGACCATATTCGTGCTATTGCTGACGCCGCCTCGAAACATCCGCCGCGTGTAATTCCCTCCCCCGAGGCGACGCTGCGGACATCCGGGCTCGAGCCCTTCATATTTCGAGAGAACCTGAACTTTGTCAATATCGGGGAACGCACCAATGTGACGGGCTCGCGTCGCTTCGCCCGCCTGATCAAGGATGACAACTACGATGAAGCGGTCTCAGTCGCTCTTCAGCAGGTGGAGAACGGTGCGCAGCTGATCGACGTGAACATGGATGAGGGCCTGCTTGATTCGGAGAGTGCCATCACCCGGTTTCTGAACCTGATTGCTGCAGAGCCGGATATTGCTCGCGTACCGGTCGTTGTCGACTCGTCGAAATGGGATGTTATCGAAGCCGGATTGCGTTGCGTGCAGGGCAAGTCTATCGTCAATTCAATTAGTCTCAAGGAAGGAGAGGGTCCGTTTCGGGAGCAGGCTCGGCGAGCCCGCATGTATGGCGCCGCCGTAATTGTGATGGCGTTTGACGAGAAAGGCCAGGCAGAGACGGCTGATCGTCGAAAAGAGATTTGTCAGCGGGCTTACAACATTCTTACCAAAGAGCTCAAGTTTCCTGCTGAAGACATCATCTTTGATCCGAATATTTTCGCAGTCGCGACGGGAATTCCAGAACACAATCGCTATGCAATGGACTACCTGGAGGCGACGCGGTGGATCAAGGAAAATCTGCGGGGCGTCCGGGTTTCCGGCGGAGTTTCCAATCTCTCCTTTTCGTTTCGAGGGAACGACACGGTTCGGGAAGCCATGCACACGGTGTTCCTGTACCACGCCATTCAGGCTGGAATGGACATGGGCATAGTCAATGCCGGACAAGTAGCCCTATACGATGACATCCCACCGGATCTGCTCAAGGCCATTGAAGATGTCCTGTTCAACCGCGATGAAGATGCGACCGAGCGGCTGGTGGATCTGGCCGAGAGGGTCGTTGGAAAGAAGGATCAGACTGAAGAAGAAGTGCTTGCCTGGAGGCTGGAGTCAGTCGAGGAGCGATTGAAATATGCGTTGGTGAAAGGCGTAGTAGAGTTCATTGAAGAGGACACCGAAGAAGCGAGGCTGAAGTATGAGAGGGCCATTCGCGTGATCGAGGGCCCTTTGATGGCCGGAATGAATCGTGTGGGAGACCTCTTCGGGGAGGGAAAAATGTTCTTGCCTCAGGTGGTAAAGAGCGCGCGCGTGATGAAGAAGGCCGTTGCCTGGTTGACCCCCTTCATCGAAGCTGAAAAGGCGGAAGTCGGGGAGGGAGAAAGACAGGTCAGAATTCTGATGGCGACAGTAAAGGGCGATGTCCACGATATCGGCAAAAATATTGTGGGAGTGGTGCTCGGGTGCAATAATTACGAGATCATTGATCTGGGCGTAATGGTTCCGGCGGAAAAGATTCTGGACGAAGCACTTAAACACGAGGTGGACGCAGTTGGACTGAGCGGCTTGATCACTCCCTCTCTGGACGAAATGGTCCACGTTGCGAGTGAAATGCAACGACGCGGGATCGACCTCCCGCTCCTCATCGGAGGCGCGACAACATCAGAAATGCACACGGCCGTGAAGATTGAGCCTGCTCGCCAGGCCCCGGTCATTCACGTTCTGGACGCCTCGCGCAGTGTTACGGTGGTCGGAAGCCTCCTCTCGGATGAAACAAGAGACGAATTTGTGAGCCGCACCCGCGCTTCCTACGAAAAGCTGCGGGATCGATACGAGAGTAGAAACCGCCGTGAAAAGTATCTCTCCATTACCCAAGCCAGGTCGAACCCTCTACGGCTCTCTTTTACTCTGGAAACCGATCCGAAACCGAGAGAAACAGGGATTCGACTGTTTGACCAGGTCACCGTGAGCGATCTGCGCCCCTTTATCGACTGGACACCCTTTTTCCAAGCGTGGGAGATGAAGGGCAAGTATCCGGCCATTCTGGATGATGACAGAAGGGGAGAAGCGGCGCGTGGATTGTTCGACGATGCGAAGGAGATGTTGGATGAACTGACAGACGGCGACCTCCTGGTACCAAAAGGAGTTGTCGGGCTTTTCCCGGCGCATTCAGTCGGCGACGATATCGTTCTTGAGATCGAAGGTGGCCAGAGGCTTCTACACACCCTCAGGCAGCAATCCCAAAAATCAAAAGGAAAACCGAACCGCGCGATGGCTGATTTTGTGTCTCCATCCTCAAATGAGATCCAGAGTCATGTTGGAATGTTTGCCGTGACATCAGGTCACGGAGTATCCGAACTGGTGGCAACCTACGAAGCCGATCACGATGACTACCGAGCAATACTTCTTAAAGCCCTAGCGGACCGGCTGGCCGAGGCGTTTGCCGAATACGTGCACGAAGTGGTCCGCCGGGAGCTATGGGGGTATGAGAAGCTGGAACGTCACTCGAAAGACGAGCTCATCGCCGAAAAATACAGAGGTATCCGGCCGGCCCCCGGCTATCCGGCTCAACCAGACCACACAGAAAAAGAGACAATCTTCGATATTCTGGACGTGTCGTCTACGACGGGAATAGAGCTCACCGAACATCTTGCTATGCTGCCCGCGGCCTCTGTCTGCGGCTTGTTCTTCTGCCACCCGGAAGCAGAGTACTTCAATGTGGGCAAGATTGCGCGCGATCAGGTGACAGACTATGCCAAGCGGAAAGGCATTACGATGAGCATCACAGAAAAATGGCTCGAGTCCCGATTGAACTATGAGCGCGTTCGGGAGGGTTCGTCTCTCTGATCCCCTTGGACCCGGCCAGGCACCGATTTTAGTTCGAATTGCTTCCTATCTTGCGGCCGTCCTTCTCCCAACTTCGGGCGCAGCCACCAAATAACCAGTACATCGACCTCGACACTATGGAATCTATTCTGGGACTTCGGACGACCAGCGTCTCGACCATTGACGACCTTCGCAGCGGCTCAGCCTCTGTGACTATGCAGATGCTGGGTATTCTCGGGTTTGCAGCTCTGACTGCTCTCGGAGCTCAGTTCAGGCTCTATCTATGGGAAGTACCGTTCACCCTTCAGACGCTGGCGGTCTACGGAAGTGGTCTGTATCTGGGATGGCGAAATGGAATGCTCGCTCAGGGCATGTACCTTCTTATTGGGCTTTTTCTGCCCGTCTATGCAGGTGACGGCTCCGGCCCAGCGTATCTCTTTGGAGCCATAACGGCGGGATATCTTCTGGCCTACCCTCTTTCGGCCGCTGCCATTGGCTTTGCTTCAAAACGCTGGAATGGCATGGGCGGAAGTGTTCTTTCAATGATAGTCGGATCACTCACGCTATTTGTGCTTGGAGTGGGGTGGCTTCATTACGCGGCCGAACACGTGACCTGGTTCGAATCCATCGATAAAGGATGGCTTCGATTCGTGCCGGTCGATCTCGCCAAAATTCTCCTTGTAGGTCTCGTTTATCAGGGAACGCGGTCACTGACCAAACGGGGATAAGCGGAAGGAACTGGGGTTGGAGCCATCTTGTTGATGGGAAGTGCTCTTCTGTCGCTCACATATCCTTGTTCTCCTGATTTCGTTTGCTTCGCTTGTGGACGCCGTTGCACAGACGTCGGGCACCGAGTTCCAAAAAGCCTGGACGATTCCCCTCGAGGGCTCAATTCTGAGCGAGCCGGATCTGCTAGAGTGGGCCGATGAGTCCCTTGACCATCTCTACAATATGCGCTACGAGCAGGCCGATTCGGTCTTTTCGTTGATCCAGTCGCGTTATCCTGAGCATCCGGTCGGACCGTTTTTGCACTCGTTGACCATCTGGTGGAAAATCCTGCCAACTCTTTCGGTGAAGGACACCTCGTTGGATCAGGCCTTTCTGACAGAAATGAATCGCGTAATCGAGCTTTCCAATCGGCTGGAGGGTGACCCTCGATTTGCGTTCGACGCGATGTTCTTTAAGACGGCGGCTTACGGATTCAGGGGACGATTGCTTTCTGACCGACGGGAGTGGCTGGCTGCTGCCCAGGACGGAAAATCCGCGTTAGATGACGTATTTAAGATTGCGGATGCGGATACCAGTAACGCCGACCTACTTTTTGGTGTAGGTGTGTATGATTATTTCGCCGAAGCCCTTCCGCGCAAGTATCCCATCGTGAAACCGTTGATGTTTTTTTTCCCTGACGGAGACAGTGCGCGTGGACTCAGGCGGCTGAAGTTAGCGGCTGAGCACGGGCGTTTCGTTTCTGCCGAAGCGGCCTACTTTCTACTGCAGATCTATACGGTGTTCGAGCCGGACTACTCCGAAAGCATGACATACATCCGCCTGCTGCGCGATCGCTACCCGGATAATGCTCTGTTTCACGTGCTTCTGGGACGAATTCTTTCTCGTTGGGGCCAGTCAAAGACAGCGCGCGCCGTGTTTGAACGTGTCGTGCAATTTTACGAAGAGGGTAAGGCTGGTTATGTGAAACCGCTGGCGTCGCAGGCGCACTATTATCTGGGTAGGGACGAACGGCGCGGGGACTCTCTGCACGCCGCGCTCGCTCACTTCGATATCGCACTCGAGCTGGAATCCGGTTTCAGCCATGACTCGCATTTCCGCGTCAACGCGACACTTCAAAAGGGTATGGTGCTCGATGCGCTCGGCCGAAGAGCAGAAGCCGAGCATGCTTACAACCGTGTTCTGGGCATGAGGGAATACTCCAGTTCTCGAGAACTGGCTCGTCGCTACCTCAAAACGCCGTTTGGAGGTTAATGAAGGTGCTCACACCCATCAAACGACTGGGCCAGAATTTTCTTCAGGACCCGAACACCATTCGTAAAATCGTTGGTTCGCTTGAGGCTGAGAAGGGTGATCTGGTCGTGGAGATCGGTCCTGGCACTGGTGCGCTTACTCGCCTTCTGGCTGAGCGCTATGCTCGATTCACCTCAATAGAGCTCGATGAGCGGGCTGTCGATCATCTACACCAGATTCTTCCTGACGTACACGTGATTCATGGTGACGTACTGAAGTTCGATTGGAGTGGATTTGCCAGGGAGCAGAATGTTGAGCGGTTGTCGGTCATCGGAAATCTTCCCTATTACATCACGTCTCAGATACTTTTTTCGCTTCTGGACGCCGCTGATGACCTGAAAGAAGCGGTAATCATGATGCAGTATGAGGTTGCGGCGCGCCTCGTGGCCGCGCCGCGAACCAAGGAGTACGGAATCCTCTCGGTAGCTGTTCAGCATGCTTGCCGGCCCAAACTGCTATTTCCGGTCTCCCGAAACGTGTTCTTTCCCCGGCCTGATGTGCGGAGCGCGGTAATTCGGCTCGACTTTTCGAAGCAACCTACCGAATCGGGGGTCGATCCGGCCTGGCTCAGAAAGATCATCCGGACCGCCTTCAATCAACGCAGAAAAACACTCAGGAACAGCCTTTCGGCGATAGTGCAGGAGGCGGGGAAGCCTCTGCCCGAAGATGTTGCCCCGAAACGAGCCGAAGAGCTATCGCCTGAGGACTTTGTCCAACTGGCACTCTATCTTCACGATGCTTGATTCGGGTGTTCAAGAGATCGCGCTGGGACCCCGCTTTTCGCCCCGGAGTCCCGGTTCCGGTATCCGTTGTTCTACCACAGTGTTCACTCCATGACACATGGAACCAGCCATCAACACATCACAGGAAGATCCGGCGCGTCTGAGCGGCCCCATTGAGGTCGATGCAGAACTCGTAGAAGATATCTCTTCGCTGATTGAGACCGGTCAACGAGGCATGGTCCTCAATGTGCTGACCGATTTACACCCCGCGGATCTTGCCAGAATCTTGAGTCACCTCTCGAAAGATCTGGCGCGAGATGCGCTGGAGTGGCTGCCGGCGGATATGGGTGGAGAGGTTCTGGCGGAACTGGACGACGATTTCCGCGCAGGCCTGGCCAACGACATACCGAATGAGCGTCTGACGGCCATGATTGACGAGCTGGAGACGGACGATGCTGCCGATGTGCTCGCCGACCTCCCGCTCGACGTAGCCAAAGAGATTATCGGCGCGCTGGAAGATGCCGAAGATGTCAAGGAATTACTTTCTCACGATGAGGACACGGCGGGTGGTCTCATGGCCACGGAATTCGTGGCCGTACGCAGCGACTTTAGTGTTGCCGATGCCACCGAAGAAGTTCGTGCTCACGCGGACGCCATCGCAGATATCTTCATGCTATTTGTTGTGGATGGGCCGGGGCATCTGACAGGGATCGTGACGATGAAGAAGCTGCTTCTTTCCCCTGCCACCGCCCGCATTTCGGAAATCATGAATGACGATATCGTTTCCGTTCCGACGGAGATGGACCAGGAAGAAGTCGCCCGGTTGATGGAGCGCTACGACCTGATAACCCTTCCCGTGGTCGATGGCGTTGGCCGACTGGTAGGCCGCATTACCATCGATGATATTGTAGACGTGATTCGAGACGAAGCGGAGGAAGATATTCAGAGGATGTCGGGTGTGGCTGGAGGCGAGGAAGCCACGGATTCGGTCTTTCGGATTATGCGCGGTCGACTTCCATGGCTGCTGGTTGGTCTCGCCGGCGCCTCCCTCGCGGCGCTGGTAATCCTCTCCTTTGAAGCTTCGCTGGCCGCGGCTTCGATCCTGGCCGGATTCATTCCCATCGTCATGGCGACGGCGGGAAATGCCGGAATTCAGAGTTCAGCGATAGCCGTGCAGGGCCTGGCTTCTGGAGATATCTGGGCTTCCGACATAAAGATGCGACTACGAAAAGAGCTCTCCGTCGCCCTATTGAACGGCCTCGTGGCCTCGGCCGTCCTTGGAATTGGTATTCTTATCGTGGGCCCCGCCTTTCCGGCTCAGGTAGCCTCTCCGACTCAGCTGGCGTACACCGCCTCGACCGCACTGCTGATCGTTATCGTTCTGGCTACAACCATCGGCGCGATGACGCCGCTGTTGCTCGACAAACTTGGAATCGACCCGGCTCTCGCCACCGGGCCCTTCATCACGACCAGCAACGACATTCTGGGAATATTCGTGTTCTTCATGCTGGCCGAGTGGCTCTACCTCTAGAGGGAACGAGGATCAGGTCTCCAATCCCGCTGCGGCCGCAGCTTCTGCTTCAAATTCCTGTAGTGCCCGCGTATCATTGTATTTCGACGGGCATTTGACCAGAATATTGTGCGCGATAAAGATTTCACCTTCGGCTACACCTTCGATGACGAGTTTCTCCGCGTCTTCGAAATTTGCCGGTTTTGGATTGAGATATCGCACTTCGCGGATATTTCCCGCGTCATCCTGCATGTGAAACGAGAATACGTTGGTGCGGGCATCGTATCGGAACGTATCGGTATCTAGCCACATCCCAACGACGTGCGCTTTGGTACCGGTGGCCTGCGCCTCTTCAAAATTCATGTATCCCCCAACCTGCTGTCCAAAATTCACGAAAAGAAGCGTCGTGAATGCCAGAATCAGGACAAGGCCAACGATCGTTTTAGGCTTCATAATCACACCTGGAGCAGGTTAGCTGCGAATCTACAAAAATTACAGTTCGTCTTCTGGATCTGGAATTCGTTCTTCAACACTTCGTTCCACGTCTCGTAGCCGCTTGTCATTTCTTAGCAGAAGCACCACAATTCCGGCCCAGATGATCAGTACCACCGCGAGCACGACGAAAATCTTGTCATCTGCCAACATGACCTGCTCCATTCGGCTCAAGCTTTGCGTCGGGATATCCCCGCCCGCCCAGAGGCTGTCGAATGCCGTCGAGACGGTAGATGCCGCCTGGTCGGTGGCCAGTGAGTCCTGAATAATTTGACTGTTCATGTGAGGCATTACATTTCAGAGTCCTGAGTGACGCGATACTTGAGCAGAGAAATTCGGACCCGCTGCGTGTAAACAATCCAGAAAATACCGATGAAACCTATGATCGCCGGGTAAAAAACGAGGCGCATCAAAGGGTCGGTGATTTCACTGAAGGCGGGATTGCCTTCAGCGCCGGGATGCAGGCTCTCCATCTGCCTCGGTATCACATAGAGCAGGAACGGTGTAGTTGTGGCTGCGAACAGATTGTAAACTGCTGCAATTCGGGATCTCTTACGGGGATCATCCAATGCGGATCGAAGCACGAAATAGGCCCCGTATATCAGCAGTTGGAGCGACACCATGTACTGCCGGGGGTCCATGTTCCACCAGATATCAGTACCTACGTACCAGGTGAATTTCGACCACACTATGCCCGTCAGGAGACCCAATACACCGAAAAACGCTCCGACACGCGCGGCCTGCAGGGCGCGGATGTCCTCCACCAGGTCTCCCGTTTTCAGCACCTTGAACGAGTGATAGGCCGAGACGAATACCGCCGCCATCATCGTGAACCACATTGGAACGTGAAAATACAGGTTCCGGGCCGTGTGTTCGAGGATGTTGATCTTCGGAATGTTCAGCAGAAACGCTGCCAGCAGCACGCAGGTCACCCATCCGATAATCAGATTTCGAGTGAGCAGGTACCTCTTCAAGTTGACGACAGGTTCAGCCACGAGTGTTTCGATAGATGGGAATCAACGGGGTTAAATGCGAATACTCGTTTTTTGATCGCTCGACCTAAAATTGGGTACACCGGCGCTCAATCCAAGATTACAGCGGGTGGGTAAGCTGCGCAAAATAATTGTTCGCGAATGGCAGGAAGAATTGTCTGACAACGCTTTCACTCAGTCGGTCCAGACGTAGTCAAAAAGCAAAAAAGCGGCCGTGATCACTACACCCGAAAATCCGACAATGGTCAGGAGGTCTCCCTGAACTTCCGCCCATCCGAGCCCACCCGATAGGGCGTGCCTCGAAGCCCTCACAACAGAGAGCAAGAGCGGAACGAGCATCGGAAAAAGCAAGACGGGAAGAAGCGGACCTCTATTCGTTGCACGCGCGATGATAGCTGACAGTAAGGTGGTTACGCCGGCCAGACCAATCGAGCCCAGCAGAAGAGAGCTGGCAAGCAGCATCACATCCTGAATGGTCATGTTCAAGAGAACGCGAAAAACGAAGGCAGCCACCAGATTTACCGCGACCAGTAGCAGGAAATTGAATATCAGTTTGCCGGCGAAGACCTGGCTGCCCGGAATATTGAGCTGAAGCAGCAGTACCGTCCCGCGTTCCTCCTCTGCGACGAACGAGCGACCGAGTCCGATGGAAGCGGAGAAGACGATTACAATCCAGAGAAGAGCAGACTGCATTCGTGGACTCATGGGCTCCTGACCCGAGGCGAATGCAATCAGGAGAAGAGACGAGAGTACGAACATGAACAGCATGTTGAGCGCGTACCGACTCCTCATTTCGAGACGGATGTCTTTCTCAAGGACCGCCCAGCTGCCGTAAATCCAATTCAATTGATCAGTAGGGTTTGTTATCCCGATTTATTTCTCAGGTTTTTTATCCCGGGTTTTTTATCCCGGTGCCAAGGTACACGATATGGCTCAGAATTCGCCGATAAACGCGATCTCAGGCTCCAGTACATATCCCTTCTGCTCCTGAACGGTTTTCACCACGAACTCAATCATAGAGAGGACATCCTGCGCCGTCGCACCGCCTCGATTGATCATGATATTGGCGTGTCTGTGGGTAATTTCGATTCCACCCTTTCTCGTGCCCTTCAATCCACATTCGTCGATCAGGCGCCCGGCGCCGATGCCTTCGATTTTTTTGAATATTGAACCTGCGCTGGGTTCCGTGTCCAGCGGTGGATGGCGCGTGCTTCTCCACTCAATATTTTCTTTCGTGATGCGCCGCATCGTCTCGGAATCAGCCTTTTTAAGTTGGAACCGGGCAATCAAGACGATGTCGCCGGAGTGTTGAATGATGGATTGATCGTAACCGAAATTGAAATAATCCGCCGTCACCCGCCGGCGGATATTGTCTGGACTCAGGATGTGAGCGTCGAGGACCACCTCTTCGAGGAACATGGTCCGCTCACGCCCCGGCGCTGGTGAGAGGAAGTGGAGATTCTGCCAGAGAGCCCCGCCTACCGTCGACGGAATTCCGGCGTAGTGCTCGAGGCCCGACCATCCCAGGTCGATCGCGATGTTTATCACGTCGGGCCAGAAAACGGCTCCGCTTTCCGCCTCCAGGATGCCCTCTTCAGAAACCGAGACACGTTTCGCGGCATTTCGAATAACGAGACCTCGAAATCCCTTGTCCCCCAATAGAATGTTGGCGCCGAGACCTAGAACGAAAAAAGGAAGATCGGCGTTTCTTGCGAGCACAATTGCGCCGGCGAGTTCCTCTGCCGATGTTGCTTCGTAAAACGCGTCTGCCGGGCCGCCAATATTGAACGTGGTGTACGGGCCCACAGGGTGGTCAGCCAGAACGCGGTCGCGGCCCAGTGTTTCGGACAGGTGGTCAAATTGGCCTTTCAAAATACCGCTCAAGGTTTCTCCTGGAATGGTGTGTTTATCGGATGAAATCCGCCTTCGTTCTGCTGTCCCTGCGCAACTACGAGGCGCGAGGCTCGTTCCACCAACTGTAACATTTATAGTTTTTATCACGGAAGACAACAAACAACAACATGGCTCAACAACAGTATCCAAATCTGTCCAAGGCGGCTTTACGTATGGGCATTATGGCCTTTGTATTTCTCATGATCGCCACCCTTGCGGGCGGGTGCATGACCACCACTATCGGGTCTGGAGAAGGCGCGGTAAAATTCAGCGTTTTCGGCGGCACCGATCTGGATAAATTGTATGGTGAAGGATTGCAGGTCCACGCTCCGTGGGTGACGCTCCTTCGATACGACATCCGTATTCAGGAGCAGCTTGAAGACATTCAGGCGCTTTCATCAAACGGACTCTCGATCGGTCTGGATGCCTCGATTCGTTGGCACCCTATGGGCGATAAGTTAGCCGGCTTGCACGTGACCTATGGTCCCGACTACTACCGCAAGCTCGTTCAGCCAGAACTCCGGAGTGCCGTCCGGGAAATTGTCGGGCAGTATACCCCCGAAGAACTGTATTCGACGCGGCGAACCGAACTGCAGGAGACGATTTTCGCCCAAGTGCGCGATGCCGTCGCTCTAAACGATGTCATTGTGGACGCCATCCTGATCCGGGATATTTCACTCCCCGATCAGATTCGAACGGCGATCGAGAACAAGCTGAAGGAAGAGCAAGAGGCTGAGCGGTACGAGTTCACGCTTATTAAAGAACGCCTCGAAGCCCAACGTAAAGAAATCGAAGCGAACGGACAGGCGGAGTATCAGCGGATTATTACCGGGAGCCTTTCCTCGATGTTCTTGCGTTTCAAGGGCATCGAAGCGACCCAGGAACTGGCCAGCTCCAACAATGCCAAGACCGTAATTATCGGAAGCGGCTCGGATGGACTGCCTATCATCCTGGG
>CALBJU010000227.1 GCA_937893205.1 uncultured Bacteroidota bacterium | reverse complement strand
CCTGTCGCAGAAGCTTGAATATCTTTTCGCGGATGATCTCAGCTACGAAAAACCGTTCTGGTTGCTCGCTGATCATCTCTTTCGGGTAAAACTCAGGTCCGAATGGCAGTCGCTCTACGATGGAGCTCAGCAATACGTCAATATTTTTACCCTTGAGCGCGGAAAGGGGGATGACTTCATCGAATGGATGCGATTCGAGGTAACTGTTTACCAGTGGCAGCACCTTGTCCTGATGAATCGTGTCAATCTTGTTAAGAACCAGAATAGCCGGCTTGTCCCTGACAAATTTCAAGGATAAGTCATCGATTTTGTCCCTGTTGGCGTCGACCATGAAGACGAGCAAATCGGCGTCGGAGGTAGAGGTCCTAACCTCTTTCATCATCGCTTCCTGGAGTCCGTACCTCGGTTTTATGATGCCCGGAGTGTCCAGCAGAATTATCTGATAGTCCTCGGCCGAAAGAATTCCAAGTACCCGTTGCCTGGTGGTCTGCGGTTTACGGGTAACAATCGACAGCTTCATGCCCATCAGTGAGTTCAGAAGCGTGCTCTTTCCCACGTTCGGCTTTCCGATTAGAGCGACGTAGCCGCAACGGTGGGACGATGAGGGTTTACTATTGGGCATAAACAGTGTTGGTTACAGTGAGGTTCATTTCTTCGACAGCTTGTTTTATTCCGACGATGACAGCTCGGGCCACGATGGCAAAGCCAATCGAGACCTCCTTGAGGTGAGGGACGGCCGTCGCAAAATCAGGGTAGTTCTCCAGATCCAGACCATGACCTGCGTGAACGTTCATTCCATTCAGCGTTGCCCGTTCTGCAGCGCGCGCCATGCGTTCCAAAATCTGGATGCGAGCCTCGAAAGACACCGCATTTGCGTAGTCTCCGGTGTGCAGTTCAATAGCACTTGCTCCCAGCTCGGCGGCTACATCGATCTGGTCCAGGTCAGGGTCTAGAAAAAGTGCAACCTCGGAAACTCCGGAATCAAACAGCCGGGGAATCACTTCTGACAAGCGGGAAGCATTTGCCAGGGCATCCAGTCCACTTTCTGTTGTCACCTCCTGCCTATTTTCGGGAACCAGTGTGGCAAGTTCAGGCTGCGTCCTGCAGCATATAGAGACGATTTCTTCAGCTGTCGAGAGTTCAAAATCCAGTTTCGCGTCGATTTCAGCCTTGAATCGACGGACATCTTCGTCTGTAATGTGTCGGCGATCTTCACGAAGGTGGAACACAATTCCCGTGGCACCACCGGCCAGGCACTGCTGAGCAGCCACGAGAGGATCCGGAAAGGATTCCTTGCGCGCGTTTCTGAGTGTGGCGATATGATCAATATTGACGAGAAGATTCGTCACAGTGCGTAGGTGGAATGCATGGGAAGGCAACTTGGGGAATGGTTCAAGGTCTCGAATATAGCTTCTGGGTAAACGCTTGAAACCCAGACAAGGGCCTAAAGTTTTGACACGCTCGGTATAGAAGAACTTCCAATTGCTTTTAGCCGGGGGAGCCGTTATTTTCGGTCGCGATCTACCTACGGGTGTATCGCCCCACCACTTTTTCAACGCACGTATCTCTACCGAATCAATATGGCGTCCACTAGCCAGGGCATGCAGACCGGAGTCCGAGTCGTTCTTGCCATCGCCATCGTTGGCCTTGCCTATTTTCTCTACGTATCAATTACAGAACCGTATGAGAGGGTAGAGCGCAGGAAAGAGTTGACTGAACAGACCCGTTCACGGATGGATCAAGTCCGAACCGCAATGATTCAGTACCAGCGAGATAACGGTCGGTATCTCACCGCCCTTGACTCGCTTGTAATGTGGATCAAGACGGATTCCGTGATGGTTGCCGGTGCCGACAGCATCTTCGGACTAGGTTTTAACGCCGACTCTCTAGTGTATTCTCCCCGAACCGGGAAAATATTTGAGCTCGCGGTGAACGATACCTCCAGGACGCATACCTATCTACTCTCGGATCCCGATTCGAATGATCACATTGGAACGCTGAGCGGAAGTATCACCGAATTGAATGCTGGTAGCTGGGAGTAGTAGCGGTGCCAGGCTGATTCATTCAGCAATTCGCGCGTCCCCGAAAACTCGCAAGTCCAAATGGCGGTCCAATCAACGGCTGGAGTAGAATTCTCGGGTAGTGTCATGCGCTACTCTGAAATCGAACAGGTCGATTCGGCATTCAAGCTTCTTCGACTGGGAAACTGCAAATTTGAGTTTGACGCTTCTTCTGCTATTTACGAGGAAGGTGCCGTAGATCGGATCGAGACCATTCGACGAGCCCTACAGGACATTTTTCAAGGTACCCAGGCAAGTGTGTTTCGATTCGTACTGCCGTCCAGTGGTATGTCACGCTTCACGAGCCTGGTTCCGTCAGTGGTCAGTGAAGCCGAACGCAAGGCTCAGATTACGTTTGAAACGAGTCTTCTGAGTGGAGATGTCGGATTCGGAGACGTTTTCCCAGAGATTCTTGACTCGAAGGCAGAAGACGGACTGGAAAAATATTCGGTTTCCCATGTCACTCCGCTGATCTCAGAGAATCTGAATGCTGTGGGTGCTGCATTCGGGGATACGACGGTCGAATTGGTACCCTCAACGAACGCGGCATTTCTGGCTTTTCGTCATTTTGCCCAGAACTCCTCCCTTCCGGGCGGGGCCTACTTGCTGATAGGGGCTTACTCATCATTGACTGATTTCATCTTGATCAAGAATGGTGCGAGTCAGGCTCATTTTTCTATCCGGACTCCTTTTCCCGAAGACGTAGCCTACCACGCCCTCTTGCTGGCAAATCGTTTTGGCCTGGCTTACGGAGATATCACTCATCTGTACGTGTACGGTGAGGAGCCGGGCCCCAAGTTTGTCCCAACACTCAAGGAGGCGTTTGGCGAGAAGGTATCGGTGTTCAACCCAGGCGTCATCGTGGATCTCGATGAAGATAGATTTGAAGTAGGATTTCCGATTGAAGCCTTTGTCCCGAGCATCGGTGCGGCCATCCAATAGTGGGTCATGAGAATAATTGGTGGTCGTTTCAGGCATCGGACAATTGTATCGCCTCAAGGTGAAGGGACCCGACCCACGACAGACCGGACACGGGAAGCCATATTCAATATTGTTGTCTCGCGTCTCGATCTGGATGAGGTCGCCGTTCTGGATCTGTTCGCGGGAAGCGGAGCCCTGGGCCTGGAGGCAATGAGCCGGGGAGCTGGTTCGGCCGTATTCGTTGATTTCAATCCGGATGTACTCCAGGTCGCGAAAGAAAACGCGTTAAAGCTGGAATCGGATCTGTCCTGCCAGTTTGCGCGACAGAACGTCTTTTCCTTCCTGAAAGCCCAAACAACGGGTACGTACGGACTTATATTGGCAGATCCTCCGTACGGATTAGCGGATCTTGAAAAACTGACGGCTATGGTACTTCCGCTGCTGATGGAAAACGGTTTGTTTGTTTTGGAGCACGACCGGAAGGAACAGCTCGAGGAGCATGCTCAGTGCGTTGTTTCGCGGGTCTACGGAAAAAGTGCAGTCACCGTCTATGCGGGAGGGCCTTCCGACGCCCCGTGACCCGTTTCCTCGTTAAGGCTGGATTAATTATATGAAATCGCATTCTACAGGATTGGCGCTTTACCCAGGTTCATTCGACCCGTTCACGTTTGGACACCTCGATATTCTGGAGAGGGGCTGTCGTCTTTTCGATCATGTTGTTGTCACGATTGCCAACAACTCCTCCAAACGGGGCTTCTTCAGTCCCCAAGAGCGCCGAGACCTGATTCTCAAGTGTGTCGGTCACCTCGACAATGTTTCGGTAGAAATATTTGAGGGGCTGCTCGTTGAATATGCCAGCAGGAAGAAGGCGATTGCGCTTCTTCGAGGTCTCCGGCAAGTGTCCGATTTTGATTACGAATTTCGGATGTCATTTGCCAACCGTAGACTTGCGCCCGAAGTCGAAACCGTGTTCCTGATGACCAGCGAAGCGCACGCGTTGATCAGTGCGTCAATTGTCAGGGAAATCCACGGCCACGGAGGAGACATTTCGTCATTCGTGCCCGAGCCCGTCTTATCTTCGATGCTATCTAAATGAACGCCCGGAAGGGCTTGAAGAACCAAGGCCTGTTAAACGGCTCAAGACCTAGCGGAAGACCCGGTGGAAGAAAAAATTCTGGATTTCAATAGAAGAGTCGCGTCGATGCAGCCCTCCGCGACGCTCGCCATGACCCAAGCCGCGAAGGATCGAATCAGATTGGGTTATCCCGTTATAGGTCTCAGTGCGGGCGAGCCGGATTTTGACACCCCTGCCGAAATTTCTGAAGCAGGAATTCAGGCTATTAGGGACGGTCACACGCATTACACAAACAATCTCGGATTGCCAGAACTTCGCGAAGCACTCGCAGCGAAGCTGGAAAAAGACAACGGATTACACTACGATCCGAATCAAATTATCTGTTCAAATGGAGCAAAACAGTCCATCGCGCAGGCGGTGACCGTACTGTGCAGAGAGGGCGACGAAGTTCTGATTCCAGCTCCGTATTGGGTGAGTTATCCGGAAATGGTTCGTTTTGCCGGGGCTGATCCTGTCGCCATCCCGACTACGGTTGAGTCTGACTACCTGCTGACGGCCGATCAACTCGAAGGGGCCATCACACCCCGGACCCGCTTACTCATACTGTGTTCTCCATCCCGACTGGCGGCGTGTACTCCTCGCAGCAGCTGGGCGATCTCGCTGCGGTGCTGATGCGTCATCCCGACGTCTTTGTTATTTCGGATGAAATCTATGAGCACATCATTTACGACGCTGAGCATCGCTCGATGGCCAGTTATCCGGGAATGAAAGACAGGACTCTGACCGTGAACGGTTTTTCCAAGGCCTATGCCATGACCGGTTGGAGACTGGGATTCATGGCCGCCGATCCAATGATCATTAAAGCTGCCGGAAAACTCCAGAGTCAACTGACCTCAGCACCCTCTACAATCGCCCAAAAAGCAGGCATTGCAGCACTGAAAATGGATCCCTCCGTCGTTCAGCAAATGGTGGATTCGTTTCGCTCGCGACGCGACCTCATGCTCGAGCGGCTTGCCCAGATCCCGGGTTTGGTCTGTCCCATTCCGCAGGGCGCGTTTTATCTGTTTCCGGATATCGCAGAGTGGCTCGGGAGTACTACGCCTTCGGGTAAGGTGATAGAGACTTCAGAGGACCTGTGTTTCTATATCCTGGAGTCACACAACGTGGCACTCGTTCCGGGCCAGGCATTCGGCGCTCCTACGGGGATCAGGATCTCCTATGCGGCATCGGAGAGCGATCTGATGACCGCTTGCGATCGGCTCGATGATGCCTTTTCTCAGCTCCAACGGCCAAAAGCGTGAGCAGCACCTCTCCGTATCGGGATAGGTACTGGCTTCACATACTGCTCTTTCTGCTGACCTTGATGACGACCATATGGGATGGCGGCATCATGACCCATCGGATGCTGGTCTATGCGGATGCGAGTGCCTGGTTCACTCTTGGTGGGATCACGGTTTCCGCACCCTTTGTGATGGACGGGCTTCGTTTTGGGGGATCTTTACTCCTCTTTCTCACCGTCCACGAGTTCGGCCACTATTTCGCGGCCAGACGTCACGGCGTTGCCGTTTCCCTTCCATACTTCATTCCATTTCTGTTCAACGGCATTGGAACGTTTGGAGCCGTAATCCGCATCCGCCAACAGATTCCGTCAATGACGAAGCTGTTCGATATCGGCGCAGCGGGACCACTTGCTGGCTTTGTAGTCGCGTTGGTTGTGCTCCTGGTCGGGTTTATGACGCTGCCCGGACTCGAGTATATGAATGGGATGCCCGATCACGAGGCCCTTCAGGCTTTTCTTCAGTCACAGGGAAGGTTTCCGGCTGACGTACTGACCGACTCCGCTGTGAATGGAAATCAGGTATTGAGAGTCGGGTCGACGCCGCTGTACTGGTTCTTGTCCCAGTTCTTTACCAACGTTCCGCCGATGTGGGAAATGTATCACTATCCCATTCTGTTTGCGGGATGGCTTGGATTGTTTTTTACGGCCCTTAATCTTCTTCCGGTAGGCCAGTTGGACGGCGGCCACATTCTGTACGCTCTGGTTGGACAGAAATGGCACAGAATAATGGCGCGCTCGTTCGTTTTGCTGCTCCTCTTCTCTGGTGCTGTAGGCTTCGTAGATCAGGTCGCACCCATGCTCATCGCCTTCGATCCTCTGCTGGGCCAGCTTACCTGGGTAATCCTATCCACCATTCTGTTCCTGTACGCTTTCAAGATATTCAGCGGCAATTTCCGCTGGATCATGCCCGTCGTCTTTACAATGGTCGTTTCGACCGCATTTGTCTCCCGGTTGCCGTCACTGGTCTCTTCTTTCGGCCACAGCGGTTGGTTCCTCTGGTGCTTGCTGATCATGTTCCTCATCAAAGTGGATCATCCACCAGTGCTCCACATGGAGCCGCTGAGCAGGCGGCGCAAGGTTCTGGGCATATTGAGTCTGCTTATTTTTGCCCTGTGTTTCAGCTTCAAACCGCTGTACATTGGGTAGGACTGAGGCGGGGAGTGTATGCCCTGAGTGTGTGGGAGCCTCGATATTTTGAGGGCTCCCTTTTCTGCATGACTTTTCCAATTAACCGACGAAACGTAAGCTTATAGATCCCGTTCGCTACCGATCCCCAAATTAAGCACGGGCATTCCGTTACTCCGGTATTGATGATTCGTAAGTTTTCACTCATTCGACACTTCACCCTGGCTGTGATCTGTGCTGGGGCGCTGTCCGCGTGCGACTCAGCTCCGGGCACTCAAGATTTGTCCCGGTCCGCACCAGTCGTCCAGAATATTCAGGTAACCCCGGATTTTCTCGCACTCGACCTGATTGGTGACACCGCGGGAGTAGTTGCGACAGACGTAACAGTGGCGCTTGACGTCTCAGACGCCGACGGTGATCTCTCGAAGGTATTCATCATCATTGGTTCTCCCATTCCCGGCGGGGAGCACGTGGGTGAGGCCGAAGTCGCGGTCCTGACGAATTCTCGGGTTGAAGTCACCGTTTCAGTTTCGATTCCATCGGGTCAGGCAGGATTGCTCGCCGTTACCGCTTTTGCATCCGATGATGATGGAAGAATGAGCAATCGAATATTTTCATCGATAGAGGTCACCAGCGGAAGCGAACCACCGAGCATTGACCAGATCGATATTCCCGATCGCGTTACACGTCCACCGCAGGGCCAACCTCCTATAGCCGTACCGATTGTGGCGCACGTGAGTGACCCCGACGGCATTGGGAACGTGGCGTTTGTCGAAGTACTCGTAAATGGTATTTCGACGCTCAGGCTTTGTGATGACGGTGGACAGGGTACGTGCAACACAGGTTTTGGCAGCAGTGGTGACGTGGCGGTTGGCGATGGACTTTTCACGCTCACCATCCAGGTTGACGCTCTCAACGTCGCTGGCGACAATACATTCGAATTTACCGCCGTAGACCGTTCTGGGCTCAGAAGCAATACCGTAATAAGAACAATAACGCTCGACTGAGGCTTGAACCAAACCAATAACATATTGCGCATCAAGGCCTTGTGTGTTCTAAGCGTATTCTTGTTCGCAGGAAGTGCAAGCGCACAGAGAGTATTACTGTCATCTG
>CALBJU010000226.1 GCA_937893205.1 uncultured Bacteroidota bacterium | reverse complement strand
ATCTTCAATCCTCCGTTCAGCCATCCTGAAATCGACGCGTATCCATACGACCCGGTGCGAGCACGCCAATTGTTGGCCGAAGCTGGATATCCGGATGGTTTTGAAATCAACTCTCTCGATACGCCTCTTGGTAAATGGATTCAGGATTTTGAACTGGCTCAGACTATTGAATCTGATCTGGCAGAAATTGGCGTTACGCTCCGGGATGGGGTCCGCACATTCGAGTGGGGAAATTATCGCGCGAAGCTTCTATCCCATAACCTTCCGGGTCTGTTCATGCAGGGTTCCGGAGGAGAATTCGAACTCCTGACCGAAGCAGCAGATCTCACTATCACCAGCCCATCAAATTTCTATCAGTGGCAGCACGACGAGTACGAAATGTTGTGGACCCAGCTGCAAACCGAGTTGGACCTGGTCCGCCGAACCCAGATTGGATACAGGATGCAGGAGATTGTACATGAAGAGGCACCCTGGATCTTCCTGCATATACAGCCCGATACCTATGGGGTGAGTGATAAAATTGACTGGCAGCCGCGCCCAGATGAGATCATTCATCTCTGGAACGTCTCATTCTCCCAGTAAATGTGAAACGATTTATCGCCAAACGCCTCTTGCAGGCTGTTTTCATACTCTGGGCCGTTGCTACCATCGCCTTTGGACTGACTTTTTTATCTGGAGACCCTGCCACGCTCATGATCGGTGATCACTGGACTGCCGAGCAAATAGCGGCGTTTCGGGATCACATGGGCTATGATCGTCCTCTTCTAGTGCAGTACGGCGACTTTCTGGGACGCCTCGTTCGCGGGGATTTCGGCGTATCTGTCCGCCAGCAAATTCCCGTTATTGAGCTGATATGGCAGCGCTTTCCGGCGACGCTCGAGCTCACCGCCGCAGCTCTTTTCCTGATCATTACGATCTCTATACCGCTTGGTGTGCTGTCTGCAGTGAAAAGAAATTCTCTGGCGGATCGAATCACCATGAGCGGAGCCCTGATCGCTCAGTCCGTTCCAACATTCTGGCTGGGCATCATTCTTATCCTGGTATTTGGCGTGACGCTCCGTTGGTTGCCCGTGTCGGGCCGGGGTACTTTTGCCCACTTAATCCTTCCAGCCATAACCCTGGCTACGTTTTCGACCGCCCGGATTGCCCGTCTTGTTCGCTCATCCATGTTGGATGTACTTGGACAGGACTATGTTCGAACCGCGAGAGCGAAAGGACTTTCCAACTGGCGAGTTTATTTCGTCCACGCTCTCCGGAATGCGTTGATTCCAGTGATCACCATGCTTGGAATTGAGATTGGTAGCCTCCTCGGTGGTGCGTTGATTACGGAGACTGTTTTTGCTTGGCCTGGAATTGGGCGACTAACCTTGTTAGCCATTCAGGCGCGTGATCTACCCCTCGTGCAGGGCGTAATCACGTTTGGAGCCCTGATTTTCGTGCTCGTAAATCTCGCCGTTGACCTGAGCTACTCACTCATCGATCCCAGAATCCGAAATGAGTGAGCTCTGGAAATATCTAAAAAGATCACCGTTCGCGATGACGGGAGCGGGAGTGTTGGGTTTTCTCGTGATTCTTGCGGTCGCTGCGCCCTTCATATCTCCCCACGACCCTGGCTCAATAGACATCAGAGCGAGACTGATGCCGCCGGTGTGGATGGATGGTGGCTCCTGGAGCCATCTCTTCGGAACGGACAACGTCGGGCGAGACGTGCTCACGCGAATCATCTATGGTGCCCGCGTGTCGCTGTTTATCGGGATATCGACGATTCTAATCGGCGGCCTGTCCGGTTCTCTGCTTGGAATGGTGGCAGGATATTTTCGCGGAAGAACCGAAACGATCATCATGAGACTGGTAGATATTCAGATGGCTTTCCCTTCGATTCTTCTGGCCGTGGCCATCATGGCCCTGGTAGGACCAAGCATGATGAACGTGATTTTCGTCCTGAGCCTCTCGACATGGGCGCCGTTCTGCCGTGTCGCACGAGGTCAGACCCTTCACGTATGCAGCCAGGAATACATCACCGCTGCTGAAGCGCTGGGGCTCAAAGATTTTGCGATTCTATTGCGCCACGTGATCCCCAACATATTGAGCCCACTCATCGTGGTCGCCAGTTTTGCTCTCGCTACCAACATTATCAACGAGGCTTCGCTCAGCTTTTTGGGTGTGGGAGTGCCGCCGAGCACGCCTACCTGGGGTGGAATGCTCGGTGAGGGACGTAACTACCTGCGCATCGCGTGGTGGGTCTCGACCCTACCTGGGATTGCCCTCATGATGTGCGTCTACTCGGTGAATATGCTGGGCGATTGGTTGCGTGACTTCTACGATCCTCGTCTTATCGATTAGGCTCCCTGTCTTTTATTGCGGTCAATGCGTTCCGGTGGCATCCCGGCAGCGTTTCTGCTAGTTTCCAGCCCCCCACCAAACCCGCGATTCAATGTCCTCCACTGTCACGATCGGATTTGAGCTCTCGAGCGACGATGTATACTCGGTCGCCGGATGGTGTGCTGCAGAGATGGCCATTGACGATGCGAACAAGGCGGGAGACCTTGGCGTCAAGGTCAATCTGGAGGTGATCGTCAGCACAAAAGATCGAGACAAAGCGCGCCAAGTCGTATCAGATTTCGTAGCTCGGGATGATGCGATCGCGGTCTTGGGCCCAACGAACAGCGCGATGGCCGTAATATCTCAGGATATCTATGCGGACGCAGGCATCCTCCAAATGAGCTCGGAGGCCTCCAGTCCTCTGCTCACCAACAAGGGGTACACGCACTTTTTTCGAACCGTGGCGAATGACGAAGTTCAAGGCCGCGCCCTCGCGCGCGTGGCGGTTTCCCACATCAAGGCCAAGCGAATCGCGATACTGAACGAGGATTCTGCATGGGGAGAGCCCATTTCAGAAATATTTTCTGCTGAGGCGAAGCGGCTTGGAGTCGAGCCCGTGCTTCACTACGGATATGGCGCGAAAGAACGGGAGCTGGATTATGATGAGCTGATAGATGCTACAGTGGCTGCGAATCCTGACCTAATCTATTTCGCCGTCTACTGGAATCAGACGCATATTCTGGCGCATCGACTTCGGGATCGAGGCGTGAGCGCCGTTTTTCTGGGGAGTGATGCGCTGAAGCCGTATGCCTTTCTTGAGGTGCCGAGCCTCGATACGACGCCGCCATATCACACGTTGGCTGGAATTGATATGATGCTCAAGCCATCCGCGAAGCAATTCCTGGTAGATTTCGCAGGCCGCTTTCCGACCATGTTGGACTCTCCCCAATACGCTCCCGAAGCGTTCGACTGCGCCAACATGATTCTGGAATGTATTCGTCGTGCTCCCGAGATATCACGAGCAGCTGTGCTGAGCGAAATGCAACGGTTTGGTACCTACAGCGGAGTGCTGGGTGACACTACATTTACTCCAGAGGGTGATCTTACAGATCCTGAAATCGGGCTGTACCGCTGCATTAACGGGCAACGTATTTTCGTCGATCTCGTCAAGAATCTGGTATAGGCGATGAAGGAGACCTATTTCCTGTCCGAAACCAATGATGCAGGCGAAGAAATCCGGCTGCCCATCGGGGTCATCCATGGCGCCTCTCCCGGAGAGCGAATCACGATCTTCGGGGGCCAGCACGGTACAGAATACGCGGGAATAGAAGCCGCAATGAGGCTATTTAGAGAGACGGATCCTGCCGATGTGACCGGGACGATTGTCGTCAGCATGGCCACCAATGAGGCCTCGCTGATGAACTGGGTTCAGTTTGCTCCGACCACGCCGGAAATAAGCGACATGATGTTGCAGGCGGCCACCGGTAGTCAGTACATCATCAACTGCCACGGAGGAGAGTTCACCGAACTCATGCACCCGTACGTCATCTGCAGGCTGATTGGAAACGAAGAGGCCGAGGCGGTTGCCATGCGCATGGCGCGCGCCTTCGGGGTCGGAATCGTGAGTCTGTCCAAATATCGAGGCGAACCACCTCCCGACCCCTCAGGCGCGCGCCCGGCCTGGTGGTTGTGGCCACAAAAGGGCTTGTGCGACAAACTGGGGATTCCTGAAATAACCCCGGAAGTTGGACAGGTCGGCGATCGTGACGACAGCATCATGTACGAAGGCATTCGGAACGTTCTGAGGGAGCTGGGATTCCTGGCCGGGCCAGCTACCGAGCATCCGGAACCCAAGATCATTGGCGATAGATGGTGGCTGACCGCAAACCAGGATGGTATATTTTTCCCGGTAGTGACCGTAAATCAGGATGTCGTCAAAGGCGAAAACTTGGGCGAAGTCAGAGACTATTTTGGCGAGATGCTTCAATCGGTCGTGGCCCCCGAGGACGCAAAAGTGATGAACATGAACATTGGCATGCCGGTTAAAAAAGACGGCTTCCTCATCTGGCTCGGACAACTCTAGTCTATGAAACAGGATCATCTCCTACCCCCCGGTCGATCCTTTGAGCTTTCGCGTGATCTGCTCAAGGGCGCCATCGATATACACGTCCATGCTGGACCACACATTTTCTCGAGTCCGCGACGCGTCGATCCAGTAGAGGCGGCCATCGAAGCGCGAGACGCCGGGATGCGAGCAATCGTTTATATGGACGTGTTCGAAATGTCGAATGGCACCTCCTGGATCGTGAACCGGGTCGTCAAGGATTTTGAGACGTTCGGTGGCCTGATCATGAATACGGTGTATGGAGGAATGAACCCTCGGGCCGTAAAAACAGCCCTCTACTACGGCACAGGGGCCAAATACGTGAGCTTTGGGGCCCATTCAACCTACTTTCAAGCCGCGAGGGAGGGTCATCTTGTAGACGGAGAATTCGTTCCGCTGAGTGAATTGTATCCGGAGTTCAAAACCCAGGAATTGGATCGCTGTATTCGAATCCCACTTGAGGACGATCCGGATCCAGCTCTGGATGAGATTCTCCGCCTGATCGCCGATCACCCCCTGGTCTATCTCAACACGGGCCACATTTCGGTACCCGAGGCGCTCCGCCTCATTGAGCTCGCTGGTCAGTACGGTATCAAAAAGGTCCTCGTGGCCTCCTCGGTAACCAAGATTGCGACGATGAGCGAACTCCGCGTGATGGCGGAGAGTGGCGCGTTCATCGAATACACTCTGGCGGCCTATACGCACACTACGCCAATTCCCAAGACCCACTACTACGTCGAACGAGAGTACATGTCAATTGATGAGGGGATGGAGACAGCACCGGACGGCGGCGTCAAAAAAATCGCCGAACAAATACGTGAACTGGGTGCCCAGCACTGCATTCTCGCGACAGATTTTGGTGTGTACACACTCCCCTCACCCGTCGAAGGCCTCAGAGAGTTTATCGCTTGTATGCTTGATCTTGGAATATCTGAGGAGGACCTCAGAACCATGATCAAGACCAATCCAGAGCGACTTCTGGATCTGGATCCGCTACCAGACGAAGAGGATGACGGCTGATGGACACGGTTCGGATCCTACAACCGCACGTGAACATCGGAGATCCGCACGTCACCAGCGACGATGCAGACCGCTTGTCGATTCTCGGAAACGTATTCGAGCCCCTGCTTCGCGTCAGCGAAGGCGGTGCCTTTACTCCTTGCGTTGCCGAATCTTGGTCCCTCTCGGAGGACGCATGCTCCTGGGCCTTCGCTATCAAAGAGGACAAGGTATTTCACGATGGAAAGCCGTGCAGAGCAGCGGACGTCGTGTTCTCCCTCCGTCGAATCAGAGACGAGAATATTGCGGGCGAACTGGGTACAGGTGGCGTAATCAAAGGATACCTTGAAGGAGCGGATATCGAACACGATGGGGCCCTGTCAGTGCGGATCAGGACGCCAGAGCCCATGGCCGACCTGGCCGACCTGCTTGGTGATATCCCCATCCTGTCTGAACGGTCCGTCGCCGCGTTACCGGATGATTTTATTGGCACCGGCTCGTTCCGGATCCGGGAGTCTTCCGAAGATCGGGTCGTTTTATCCTCCGACGAAAAATTGTTGATCTGGAATGCCGAGCCAGATGATGATGCGAGGATAGAAGCTGTTCGTAAAGGAGAGGCTGATGTCGCCTCAAATCTACCCCCCCGCCTTTCTTCCGGGTCGGCGGGACGTGTTCACCGGAGTACGACGTCAGTCTGCGCCGCATTCATGTTCAACATGATTGAAGGGGAGGCAACCAATCGACACCTTCGCCGAGCGCTGAATCTGGCCATTGACGTAGATGAACTCATTCAAGATGTGATGTACGGGGCGGCCGATCCACTCAACGGCCCGCTCACGCGTCGGCACGCCGGATATGATTCCTCCGTTCCTACCTGGTCCTATGACCCAGATGCGGCCATCGCAGAACTTAAAGCAGGCGGAATCGGTGACGGCACTCTAATAACGCTTGATATTCCTGCAGTTCTTCCAGATGAGGCACCGCAACTGGCCGAGCGAATTGCCGAATTTCTGGAGGCAGTAGGCTTGCGAACGGAAGTAAGGATCGAGTCCGATCGCACCAATTACGCCCTCCGCGTCCGCGAAAAACGAATTGGTGAAGCGGCTTGTTTCGATTCCAGCCCATCGAGCACCTTTCGAGTGTACCGCGAGAAGTTTCATAGTGGTTTTGCGGGACCATGGTGGTTGGGCTACCGCAATGTTTCTTTCGATCAACTTGTGGACGAGGGAAGAAAAACTCCGGATCCCAAAAACCGCACAGCACTATACCGACAGGCCTATTCGCTGCTCCGAGAGGATGCACCGTGGGTATTTCTTTATAATCCGCTGCGCCTCGCCGCCATCGGAAACCAACTCGAACATTGGAATCCATCCAGCGGAGGCCTACTCCTTTTCTGATGTCTGAATACGTCGCCCTTCATACCATCGGCCAGACTCCGAGACCGGATCTCGCACCGTTTTTCCAGGCTGCGCTCAATACGCCCAATGTGACCATTACAGGGGCTCTCGATGGCCTATCTCCTGAATCAATCCCTTCACCAGATCCAGGAGATTATCCGCTGGAAACCCGTCTGAATGATGGCACGCGTGTGGAAATCGCCTCGTCTTTTGTCGAGCCATTGATCCAATCACACATAGACCTCCTGGAAATGGATGTGGCGATGCACATCGTGTTGTGCGCGGGCCCGTTTCCAGCTCTTCATTCCAAGGGCTTACTGGTGCGACCCTTCGAATTTGCGGCCGAGCACTTCGCCTCACAAGGAATGTCTTCATTGCTTGTAATCGTTCCGTTTGCAGGCCAGGGTCCCTCATCTCTCAACAAATGGCAGAGTGCAGGATTTGAAGTAGAGGTCCGCTCCATGGACGAGCGACCAGAAGACAGATCAGCAGACTCCTGGCTCATTGAAACGGCTTTCGCCACCCCTTCGGATGCGCTTGTTTTGGACTATGTTGGATATCCGAGAGCGATTGTAGATAGTGTGAGTTCATCGATAAACATTCCTGTTTATGATCTCGGCTATCTTGCGACTGAATTTGGTCGTGACGTATTGAATGAAGCAAAGGGCCTAACGGATGACTGACTCCGTGCACCACGAACTTGTCGTCGCGGGTACCCTCGCCTTGCCCGACAGCCAAAACCCTCTGAACGGGTGGCTGGGGATCGACAACGGTAAGATTACAGCTATCTCGGACAAACCGCTCGAAGGCCTGAAGCATATTGATGCGACGGACAAACTGATTCTGCCCGGATTCGTGGATGCGCATGTGCACACCAGGTCTTGTGTAGACGAGGGCATCACAGCCACTACACGGGCGGCGGCCGCCGGAGGGACGACAACACTCATCGACATGCCATTCGATAGGCCTGCACGTCCCGTTACTACTGAAGAGCGACTTCGGACCAAAATTGATGATATTGCCAAAGAAGCAATCATCGATGTTGGGCTCTACGTGACCTTCTCCCCGAGCGGATCTCTGGACAATATTCAGCAAATGGCCGACGCCGGTGCTGCGGGATTCAAGGTTTCGACGATCGAAGTGGATCCTGTGCGCTTCCCCCGAATTCCTGACGGACGATTTTACGAGGCCTTCCAGGAAATTAAAAAAACGGGGTTACCGGTTGCAGCCCATCAGGAAAATCAAGAAATCATTTTTTCAGAAGCAGATCGATTCATCGCCGAAGGGCGCACCGAACCCATTGATCATGCGCTGAGCAGGCCCGCCGTGGCGGAGGCAGAAGCTGCGGGACGACTTCTGGAATTTGCTTACTGGACGGGTGCGCGCCTCCACATGGTTCACGGCACGATTCCCCGCACGTTCGATTTGATCGACTGGAATAGAAGTAATGGTGTGAAGGCAACTGGCGAAACCTGTTTACAGTACCTGCTCCTCGATCAGAGCGCCCTTATCGAGCAAGGAGGTCGCGCAAAGTGCAATCCTCCACTCAGAACGGAAGAGGATGTGACCGGATTGTGGAAGCAACTTCAGAGCGGAATCATCGACATCGTCACGTCGGACCATTCACCCTACCCTCTGCATAGAAAAGAAACTACAAACATTTTTGATGCTTATGCGGGAATGCCGGGTGCTGAAACGCTGGGCACCCTCCTGTACAGCGAAGGTGTAGCCACCGGTCGCATCAGCCTGACGCGTTTTCTGGAGTTGGTCTGTTCTGGTCCCTCCGACATCTTTGGTTTCCGAAATAAGGGGCGCCTCGCGCCCGGCGCTGACGCGGATTTCATCGTGTTCGATCCCGGGGCCTCCTGGGAAGTCGATGATGCCGAGCTTCACTACGCGGTCGGCGTGAGTCCCTACAATGGGAGAAGCGTCAATGGTCGAGTAGATTCTACGTGGCTTCGGGGTGAGTGTGTATTCCGGAACAACGAAGTAATTGGAACACCGGGTTTGGGCCGGTTCGTTCGTCCAAATAAATCATAACCCACTGCCAGACATGAACTTTCAAGGCGTCCTTCCCATTCTGCCAACTCCGTTCACCGAACGGGGAGCTGTCGATGACAGGGGCTTACGCCGATTGATCGACTTCGAACTTGAAGTTGGCGTACACGGCGTTTCCATACTGGGCTTCATGGGAGAAGCGCACAAACTGGCGGCCACTGAGCGTAAACTCGTCGTGTCAGCGGTTGTAGATCAACTGGGTGGAGCCATCCCGACTTGGGTCGGAGTTCGTTCATACGGATCGGCCGGCGCCATCGAACAAGCTCGTGAAGCCCAAGAACTGGGTGCAAATGCTGTTTTCGTAGCTCCGATCGGCGTCCAGAATGACCAGGTATTGTTCGATTTCTACGCTGCCGTAGCTGAAGCTGTCGATATCCCTGTGATCATCCACGATTTTCCCGAATCCTTCGGCACCACCTTATCGGCTGAACTGGTAGCGCGCATGGCCATTCAGATTCCGGGCGTAGACTATATCAAACTGGAAGAGCCGCCTGTTCTGTCCAAATTATCGAAAATTCTTTCCTTCGCGCCAAACAAGATCGGCGTATTTGGTGGACTTGGGGGTATGTACTTCCTGGAAGAACTTGGTCGTGGATCAAGTGGAATCATGACAGGGTTCGCGTTTCCAGAAGTGCTCGTCGGGGTCTACAATGCGTTCAGGGATGGCGATGTGGATCTGGCTGCAAGCCTATTCGATCGCTACGTCCCACTCATTCGCTACGAATTTCAGCCAAAAATTGGCCTGGCGTACCGGAAATTTGTCTACCACAGTCGAGGAATCATTGGCTCGCGATATATCCGACCACCTGGCCAACTCATCGATCCCTTCACCGAGCGTGAACTGACGGCCACTGTAGAACGCACCGGACTCAGCCTGAAAATTGAAGGAGTGCAGACTGTCAGCCCGCTCTAAGTGACTTTCAGACAGGCGGTGCTCCGGGACGAATCTCCCCTGAGCTCTGGAATAGTAGCCGCGCACTCATCGTCAGCAATGGGACAACGCGTCCGAAATACACAACCGCTCGGCGGATTTATCGAGCTCGGCATATCTCCCTTGAGTATCTGTCGTCCTACCCTCGCCCCCGGATCAAGAACGGGAACGGCGGACAGAAGAGCCTTCGTGTACGGATGATGTGGATCAGCAACAACAGCATCCGCGGGGCCGATTTCTTGCATTCGTCCCAGATACATTACACCAATGCGATCAGAAATGTGTCGCACGACTGCCAAATCGTGTGCAATAAAAAGCATGGTCAGGTCCAATTCGTCCTTCAGATCTTGCAAAAGATTGATAATTTGAGCCTGAATAGAGACATCCAGGGCCGCGACGGGCTCATCGGCAACGATAAATTCCGGACGGACGGCCAGCGCGCGTGCAATACAGATGCGTTGGCGTTGTCCGCCTGAAAATTCGTGCGGAAAACGTCTTTGTGACGCTGCCGGAAGACCTACCAGATCCAACAGTTCGGATACCCGTTCTGAAAGGGAGTCACCACCCCCAAGTAGCGTGACAGCTTCTCCCAGAATCGCATCGACCCTCATTCGCGGGTTCAAGCTACCGTAGGGATCCTGAAAGATGACTTGCATGCGCGAGCGGTACGGCCGCATCTGCTTTCCGGTTAGATGAGACAAGTCATCACCGTCATACTCGACCGAGCCCGTCGTCAAATCAACCAGGCGTAACATTGCGCGGCCAAGCGTTGTCTTCCCGGATCCCGATTCGCCCACCAGCCCGAAAACTTCTCCTCTTCTGATGTCCAGAGTCAGGTCGGTAACAGCCTTCACAGTTTCACCCTTTCCTGATGGAAAGTGTACGCTCAGATTACGGACGCTCATCAAAATTGACCGTTCCCCACTCATGATGTGGTCCCCGACAACACCAGGTCGTCCACCCTCCGGCATCGAACCGATCGGTCCTCACGCATCTCCAGGTCCACCGAACCTTCCCTGCAGAGGTCCCGAGCATATCTGCAGCGTTCCAGAAATGCGCAACCTTCAGCTCGAAGTCCGGCTGAAGGGCTCTGACCGTCAATGGTAGGCAGTCGTCTTTCTGACCCTGTAGCGACGAGTTGAGGAATACTGAGGAGTAGACCCTCTGTGTAGGGCATGAGTGGACGTCGATACACATCCAGTACTTTTCCGCTTTCTACTCCTTGTCCTGCGTACATCACGTGGACCCGATCTGCGATGCCCGCGACCACTCCAAGATCGTGCGTCACAAATAACACGGCCATCCCAAGATCGGACTGAAGATCTTTTAAAAGCTCTAGGATCTGTGCCTGTACGGTCACATCCAACGCCGTGGTTGGTTCGTCTGCGATGAGCAGTTTTGGCTCACAAGCGAGCGCAATAGCGATCATCACGCGCTGTCGCATGCCTCCCGATAACTCATGCGGATAATTACGGGCTCTTCGCCCTGCCTCGGGAATTCCAACCAGATCAAGCAGTTCTACCGCCCGTTTTGAGGCATTTTCAGCCGAGCCTCCAAGATGCGCGCGAATGGTTTCTGATATCTGCATTCCAACGCGAAAAACCGGGTTCAGACTCGTCATCGGCTCCTGAAAAATCATGGCAATTGAGGAACCGCGAAGCTCGCGCCTGCGGGACTCACTTGCCTGTACAAGATTTTCGCCCATAAACCGGATTGCACCCCCGTGAATGCGTCCGGATTGCGGCAGCAGGCCCATGATGCTCAAGCATGTGACCGACTTGCCTGAACCTGACTCTCCTACCAACGCCACCGTTTCACGCGGACCGACAGAGATATCGAATCCGTCTACTGCACGCACCGGCCCGTCCGGTGTATCAAATACCGTAACGAGTTGCTCGACCTCCAAAACCTGCGGCTGTGCAATCATTGTTCGTCTTTTTTACGGCTCGCGCCAGAATATACGCGGACCCGCTCATTAGTCGTCGGCGTCTACGATGGAGCCGAGCCCGAAAATGATTTTTCGGTGTCCCTGATGGGTGAAATGTCCGGGTCGGGACGATCAGAATCCAATTCCGAGGCGGAGCATGATCGAGTTCTGTCGCTGTATTTCGTCGGCATCGAATTCGACGCCGCTGATGCTGAATTTATCCTTCATAAACCTTGAAACGCCGACCGAATACCGGACCTCAGGATAGAGTCGAATACTTCCCAGGCTCAGTTCGAGACCCGCTCCAATATTGCCTGAAATACTGACGTTTTCCAGGGCACTGTCGTACTCATCTGCTCCCGAGGATGGAAATGAAAAAACAGGTCCGACCATGACGTAGGGTCTGATAAAGGGTGTTGCGGAGAGATTGAATCGGATGTCGATGGGGATGTCCCACGCCGTCAGGTCAAAAACGTCTTCCGCGCCTGAAATTGACACATCGACATCACTGGCATCGCGGTAGAACACCCCGACGCGCAATCCCACCGAAGCCAGACTGACGTCATAAAACACACCAACGTGATAACCATTTGTGTTGTCGAAAGCGGCCTCGCGGTCGCCGCTGATATCAGACAGTTCATCGTAGTTGAGTCCTGCCGCGATACCGAGCTGGGCTCCGGCCTGCATGGGAGTTAAAATCACGATCATGAGGATCAGTGTCAATACTGTATACGTCTGCTTCATTGATCGATCGGATTGGTTGTTTCGGGTTACCGGGATATTTCCCGGCATAGGACGAGCTCTTTTAAGGAGTCCTTCTCGCCCCATGAACGTAGCCGCACCCAACAAGGATTCCGACACTTCCGTCTTCAATGAGGCACCTGCTGTCGCACCGAAAAGAGCGCCTGCAACCTCCCCACCATAACGGAGTTTGCGCTTTGGAGCAGCACACCCGGGAGGGTCGAAAGAATGAAGATTGGAATCACTTGTTATCCAGTGTATGGAGGCAGCGGGGTCGTGGCAACGGAGCTTGGAAAGGCCCTTGCAGCGCGCGGTCATTGTATTCACTTCATTGCCTACTCCATTCCCTTCAGGCTCGGGCATCTTCAGGAAAATATCTTTTTCCATGAGGTGAATGTGAATGCGTACCCTCTGTTCGAATATCCTCCTTATACGCTCAACCTGACGTCGAAAATTGTCGACACAGTCAAATTTGCCGAGCTGGACATTCTCCACATGCATTATGCGATCCCGCACGCAACGAGCGCCGTGCTCGCGCGGCAGATACTGGCTTCGGAAGGAATCCACATCCCGGTTGTGACCACCCTTCATGGAACCGATATCACCATCATCGGCCAGGATCCTTCTTTTGCACCCGTGGTGAACTACTCCATCAACGAGTCTGACGGAGTGACAGCCGTTTCCGAGTATTTAAAGAGGGAAACGGCTGAATTGGGTGATATAACCGCGGATATCGAGGTTATCCCGAACTTCATTGATACGGCCCGTTTTCGGCCGATGCAGAAAGATCACTTTAAGCAGGCTCTCTGTCCAAATGGAGAAAAACTGCTGGTCCACGTATCCAACTTTCGACCTGTTAAACGCGCTATTGACGTGGTCGAGATTTTCTATCAGATCCACGAGCTTGGATACGGAGTAAAACTACTGATGGTCGGCGACGGGCCAGACCGCGCTGCGGCGGAACATCGAGCTCGTGAGCTGGGCGTTGAAGCTGATGTCCGATTCCTGGGGAAACAGGATCCGGTTGAAGAGATTCTGTCGATCGCTGACGTTTTTCTCATGCCATCGGGCTCTGAAACGTTTGGTCTCGCTGCTCTTGAGGCGATGTCGTGCGGCGTTCCCGTCGTGGTTTCCGACATCGGGGGATTACCGGAGCTGGTCATCAATGGAGAATCCGGGTACCTCTGTGAGCTTGGAGATCTTGAAGCCTTCACGAGGGCGGTCAGACGATTACTGGACGACGAAGATCTTCTGGCCTCCATGTCCATCACCGCACGTGCACGCGCGGTCGAACACTTCGACACCGACATTATCGTTCCGCATTACGAATCGTATTATGAGCAGATAATGGACCGCCTGACCTCGCCCGTCTGACGATTTAACGTGCTGCGCGAGAGGGAAAGTATCTCGAATTACATCCAGCAGCGTTCATGAGCGAACGGCACCTCATCAGTAAAAAAAAGACGCTGTACCCCCTCAGCGACTTTCTTCGAGCGTATCTGACGCGTTACAGCCGAATGTGGAATGATTCCATCCGCTACGAAGACCTGCTTCGTTTCACAAATGCTGTCCCCGTCTACGACGAAGTAGACCAGGACACGCTCTGGTCTACCGTCCTGTACGCAGATTCCGAACGAGAGGAGATCCATAACAGATTGCTGAAGGCGTACGCCATTCTAAAAGCCGACGGAGACATTTCGATTACCCAGTTCCTGTTCATTGAACGGGTTGATCAATGCGTTCACGGAAATACCCTTCCCTTCCGGATCCGAGTGGTCAACAGTCTCAACGAAAATTTTGACTACTTCTATGTCAAAATCATCGACGCCAATCGGATCTATGGACTGGAATTGGAGCATATTCTATCTCCCAATCGAATAAACTACTTCATTCACGATCGCACCATTGTGGAAGAACACATCATCGGAATACCGGCAGATGCGTTCTTGAAAGAAGATATCAAGATCACGGATTTTGACCGTGTCCGGCTTGCAAAAGAGTTCGTCAAGTTCAACGAGCGCTGCTTCATTTCACTCCTCGGGGACATGCATGCAGGAAATTTTGTCATCGAGCTTACCCGTGACTTTGAGAAATGGCACTTTCGGATGCATTCGATAGATTTTGACCAGCAGAGTCACCACTGGAGGAAGGAGGTCTATTTACCGCAGTTCTATCACCAGAACAGGCCTTTTTTGAAGCTCACCATGGAAAAGTTGGCTCCGGAGAACGTCCTGCAGTATCAAAAAGAGGAACGAAGCCTGATTGCCAACCGTGTTCGGGTCTCTCACGGTCGTTTTTCAGAGCTGATGGACGTCATGCGAGAAGACATCATCTCGTCAGATAAGTATGTCAAAAGACTCGGAAAACAACTGGCTGCCCACTACAAGGAATCCCGGTTCGAGGAGTGCGATACGATGGGCGAACTCGTGTTCAACTCCATCATGTTGCTGATGGAAACTTCTGCGCCCGCCACACACCCACAGGAGACACAGTGAGGCGCTACCCTCCTTCCTGAGCACACCGGCTGAGGCCGAGGGGGCAGGTCCGGACCATTATCCCTCTCAGATGGGGGCGTGCCCTACTAAAAAAGGATTGAATTCACGCTCGTGACCTATAGTGGTTTCTGGACCGTGTCCGGACAACACTCGAAAATCGTCTCCCAGGGGAATGAGCTGCTGAAAAATGGACTCCATCAAAACCGGAAGAGAGCCCTGCCACAAATCGGTCCGCCCAATCGAGCCAGAGAAAAGAACGTCTCCCGAAAAGACCAAAGTCAGGTGAT
>CALBJU010000225.1 GCA_937893205.1 uncultured Bacteroidota bacterium | reverse complement strand
TGTTGGTGGGCTCGGCTCCGATCAGCTGGCCTTCGGGATCCGACCCGGCCGGAGAAGTCTATGTATACCGACAGGATGCTGACGGAGAGTGGGGCGAAGCCTACCGACTCTCGGCATCTGACGGGGAGCATGGGGATGAATTTGGAAGGTCGATTTTCGTCTCGGGAAACCTCATGCTGGTCGGTGCTCCCGGTACGGATGCAGTCTACATATTTGGAAAAACGGACGGCGAGTGGACCGAAACGGCGGTCGTTCGGCCCGAGGGAGGCTTGAAGGAAGGAGCTGAATTTGCCGGAGCCTATGCCCGGGGCGGCTTTCGCACCCAGACGATGGCGCAGGTGGAAAACAACATGCTGGTCACCTCCTACAACGCAGATACAGACGAGGGGGCGGTCCACGTCGTGCACCAGATGGGTATGATGTGGATGGACATGGGCGTTTTGATCGAAGCTGCGGCTTGGGCTGTGGCCTCTTCTGAAACCACCCTGTTTATTGGCACATCCACAGCCAATGAAGGCCGTGGTGGAATCATCGTTTACGAGTATGTCGACAGCCGAAACTGGGTCAAGACGGCGACCATCGACGCTGATTCCATGGCCGTAGGCGCCATGCTCGGCCGCTCACTCGCAGCTTCGGGAAACCGGCTGTACGCGGGCGCGATCGGATATGAGCAATTTGGCGCTGTCCTCGTCTATGAAAGAGACGATAGTGGAGCCTGGAATCTTACAAACACGATTCAAGAGATGGAGCCCGCGGAAGGAAGCAGCAAAGCCTCCCAATTCGGTCTGGGCCTTAATCTTTCTGACAATAATTTGCTGATTGGTGCCCGCGGAACCGCATTTATTCAGAACATCGAAGACCTTGAATCAGACCATGCGCAACTCTGGGCGCCGGAAGGACAGGCGGGAAGAGGCTTTGGTGTTGGCCTGGCGATCAGCGGCGATCTGGTAGCCGTCGGAGCGCCGAGCGCAGACTATGAAACGGGATTGGCTACCATTTTTCAAAGGGGGGAAGACGGCTCCTGGAATTCGGTATGGACGGCCCTGAATGACGTATCCCATCTGGAAACCATCGTTGGCGAGGAGAAGATAGAATGCGAAAATGGGGATGCAGCAGGTCTGTATCCCTGTGACAATGTGGATCTGATCTCCTTCATTTCGACGGGAGATATGGTCAACGATCGGGGCGCTAAGCTGAATGATGTCTGGGGATGGGAAGACCCGCAGACCGGGAAAGAATATGTTCTAGCCGGTCGGACCGACGGTCTCTCGTTCGTCGACATCAGCGATCCGAGCAATCCGCTGATTGTAGGGCAGCTCATGCGCACAGAGGGTTCTACGGGGAGCTGGTGGAGGGATATCAAGGTGTACAAAGACCATGCATTCATCGTGGCGGACGGAGCGCAGGATCACGGTATGCAGATCTTTGATCTGACTCAACTACGCGATGTCGATCCTTCTGACATGCCGGTCAATTTCGAGGAAACGGCCCATTACACCGGTGTTGCGAGCTCACATAACCTCATCATCAACGAAGACACCGGGTTCGGGTATGCCATCGGAAGTGGTTCAGGCCAGGAAGGATGCGGACGTCAGCTCCACATGATGGATCTGAGCAATCCAGTTGAGCCCCAATTCGTGGGATGCTTTGCGGATCCAGAATCAGGTGGCACTCACGATGCGCAGTGCGTGCTCTATCACGGTCGCGATGACGATTACAACGGAAGAGAGATCTGCTTCAATTCAAATGGCCGCTCGCTGGTTCTGGCAGACGTCACGGACAAATCAAATCCTGTCACGATAGCCAACGCAGTGTATCCCAACACCGCCTACACGCATCAGGGCTGGTTGTCGGAAGACCACAATTACTTCTTCATGAATGACGAACTCGACGAGATGAATAACATGGTTGAGCAGACCCGAACGCTGATCTGGGACATGAGCGATCTGGACGATCCGACGCTGGTCAGCGAGTACTATCACGACAACGGCGCCAGCGATCACAACCTGTACGTCAAGGGCAATTTCATGTACCAGTCCAACTACCAGTCGGGCCTTCGAATTCTGGATATAACGGACCCGGAGAACCCAGTAAAAGTGGGCCATTTCGACACCGCCCCTTATGCCGACGACGTCAAGGGCTTCGCCGGCTCCTGGAGCAACTATCCCTACTTCTCAAGCGGCATCATCGTCGTCAGCAGCCAGGGTGAAGGACTGTTTTTGGTGAGGAAGAGGGAGCTAGATTTGTAGGGTCGAGCCTAAGAGTTCGACGCAAGTGATGGAATAAATTGGGCAGCTACTGGATGGATCCTTCATTACGTCAAAGTATGATGGGCACGATGTTTTCAACCTACGTGCCTGTATCAACATCACAGATGATATCGCGATTTCGGGTCGTGTCGGGAATTTTACGGACGAACTGTACGCTGAACGAGCCACTTACAACCGATTCCGAGGAGACGAATTTGCGCCGGCAGCCCCCCGCACAGTCAATATTTCCCTGCGATTCGGATTGGTTGTACTCAGGGGCTTCCAATGGGCCGCGGGATCGTCGTAAAAGGTGAGGAGATTCTCTCAATTCTGGCGTGGGCACGTGTAGGCCTTAGGAAATTTGTCCCCGAAGAGGGTAAGAAAGTCGTCATACTCCTCGATGCCTTCCTTCTTCGTTGGCGATTGGTACATCTCGTGGATCTTCTACTTGGCCATCAGATGACCGCTCTTGGACATCTTCCCAAGGATATCTGCTGTCTTATGTGCTGAGCAGCGCTGCTCCTTCGCTTCGATCAGGCCGAGGCGATCACCCCGAATTCGATGGTCGGGAACAGTGGAATACGTACCCAAGCCCGTGGCAGACACGCAAGTACTACATATCTATGCGGTGACATCAAGGAAGAAGTTTAATAACATCTTTTGCCGGTGACGGCAAGCCACAGCCACCTACACACAACTTCTGACTATCTGATTTCTGCCTTCATCTCGGGCGTCCAGGACGGCGATGTCACGGCGTCACGCGCGAAGACGAGCGCTTCAACCTAGAACCATAGGCCCATGTACCAGGGATATTTGACTATAGAGGCCAACTCTTCAGGGAGAATCGATGCGAAAGAATACTCGACGATTACTAATAAACCGACTAAAACGACATAGAACTAACAGCCCCGTCGCTACGCTCAGAACCCTACCAAATAGAATTGGAGCAGGTGGCCGAAATCAAGAGAAATAGACCCCCGATTAAGTTGGAATACAGGCTAAGAATCCACCATACGCAGTCAATGTCATGAATCCTAAACTGTTACTTTCATACTCATGCAGATCTCTGGTTCGGATGCTCTTCTGGACTGGTGTTTTAGTTTGTGTCACATCGATCAGGCTGCAGGCCGCTGCAGTTGTGATCGAATACAATCCCGCTACTGCAGGTTCAGATTCGTGGCTGACGAATGGGCAGTCATTCACCACAGATGGTGCGATAATAATCACGAGGTTCGCGATCAGGCCGACTGTTACGGGATCTGGAATATGGACCTTGTACGAGGGAAATGGAACGTCCGGTACCCAATTGTCAACAGGTTCATTTAATTTTACGAGTGCCAACGGTTCCTTCAAAACCTGGAACATATCGCCTTTCGTCACGCTGGCAGCCAATACTCAGTACACCATGATCTGGGTCTCAGCGATCTCAGTTCTGCCAAAAATCGGTACTTTTGATGGTTACTCCGGTGGTCATCGCTGGGGAGAGGCAACTGGAGCAGGAGTGCCCTCGGCTGTCCTCGGGGACGATTTTCCGTTCAAAGTTCATGGATTCGTAGCGACCGAAGCGTGGTCCAGACTTGGATCGGCACACAGTAACCGCGAATTTTTCGCTTTCGCATTTGACCAATCCGGAAATCTATATGGAGGAGGTGATTTTACGGTCGCCGGTGGAACGAACGCCTCTCACATCGCGAAATGGGATGGCACCGATTGGACTGCACTCGGCTCTGGTATTGGGGGCTATCTCAGGGTTGATGCTATCGCCTGGATCTCAGTCGGTGAGTTCGGCGATCGACCTTATCCGCAGATAGGAAAATTCGACTTCAGAGCCTTCCGCCTGTACCGCAATCTGACCACTGCTGACGGTTGCATCAAATCCGTGGTTGACCAGGTCGTCGTTGAGCCAGACTTTTATCTCGTCGTCCAGCGTCTCAATGACCAGGACATTCCATTCACCGGGAGGATTCTCGGAATCATCAGTCAGATTGACTATGCGTCGCCTTTTCCCCTCGGTGATGCCCCATTCTTCCTCGGGTCCGCGCCGTTCGACCATATTTGGCACGGTGATGTCTTCGACGATCACCCAGAAGTCTCCCGCATTCTCGTGCATCAATTGCACTTCGATGGACTTTGGAAACATCTCGTACAACGCTCTGGGGAGCGACGCATGGACCAGCATGCCGCAATTTCCAGTTTCATTCGGGAATCGATACTTCACCTCAAGGCGATAGTTGGAATAGACGGCGTCCGTAATCAGGTGCCCTTCTGGCTTACTAAGGCTGACCAGCATTCCATCGCGAACTATGAATGGATTGGAGTCAACCGCGACGGAATCCATCATCGGCACATCGATATGCCATCCTCCGAGATTCTCGCCATTGAAGAGGTCAATGGTTGGCGGTTCTTCCCGGCATCCAAGCACGAGAAGGGCAAGAACATAAAATGAGTACTTCAGCCGATTCATGTGGTTATTCCTGTGGATAGTTGCCGAAGTGCATGTGGGTGATCCGGTACCCATCGTCTACGATGCTTACCACCATGGTCATCGGGCCAAATTGACCGCTCTCTTCGTCGGCAGAATCGCCGAAATGCCACGTCGCCGCTATCGTGGCGGAGTCTCCTACTTCTGTAATGGTCACTTCGTTGACCCAAAGTGTTGCGGATGCTTCACCTCCACCTTCAAGGAATCCAAATCCCTGGTGATGCTCGCGAATTCGGTCAAATCCCACGATCAGTCCGTCGATCTCAGACGAGAAGTAGGAGGTGCTCGGGTGATGATAAAAGAGTTCGTCAACCATTGCCAGATCGTACGAAGCCCAACTTTCTACCCATCCATCCAAAATTACTTCTGGAGTGGTGTATTGAGCCCAGGTGGATCCCGAAGGCACCAGAAGGGCCAGGAGTAACCAAAGACTTTTTCTCATTTGTGTACTCATTGAAGGCTATGTGCTCATTGAAGGCCAGGTATCCGACAATCGGTATCCCTGTGGCCATGGATCATCTGGATCCAGGGTGATTTGATACGTGCCGGTAATCCACGCCCGGCCCATCACCGAGGGGTAAATTGCCGGTTTTTCGCCGATGGAGGTCACTTCCTCTATTCCACAGATGAACTCTGATCCGATAATGGAGCGAGCGCGGTAGATATCTCCGGGATGCATCTCGCCACGAGCGTGCAGAAGAGCCATTCTTGCCGAACAACCCGTGCCGGTCGGACATCGATCAATCTTTCCGGGGCGGATTGCTACTGCGTTGGGGCCCGATAACTCGTTGTCTTTTCGCTCGAGTGGTCCCGCAAACTGGCAGAACGAGATGTGATCCCAATTCGGATTCGACGGATGAGTAAAGCCCAACTGTTCGTTTGCCGCCTCAACGATTTTCATACCGGCATGCACCAATTCACGAGCTTCATCAGGTCGGATGGAGAAGCCGAGTTCAGCCGCGTTAACAATCGCGAAGCTGTCCCCACCGTAAGCTGTATCGACTCGAAGTGTGCCCAAGCCTTCAACCTCGATCGAAGCGTCTCGGCGGTCCACGAACGAGGCCACATTCGTCATTTTTATCCGCTTCGCCTTTCCATCCTCGCAAAACGCCTTGATTCGGATGAGGCCTCCGGGCGCTTCCAGGACAAGATCCGTTTCGGGTTCGGTCATGGGAAGAATGCCGGTGTTCAGAAGAACGGTTGCCACGCATATCGAATTTGAACCCGACATCGGAGGCGTGTCCGCAGGCTCCATTATGATGAAGGCTGCCTGGGCATCCGGATGAACCGGTGGAACGAGTAGGTTTACATGCCGAAAAACTCCGCCTCGGGGTTCATTCAGGACAAGATTTCGAAGAGATTCGTCCTGCTCGATAAACGTCCTTTGCTCCCAGATCGTGTCGCCAGGAGGAGGAGGAACGCCCGCCACAATGACGTCTCCAACCTCACCCTCTGCGTGGCAGCTGACAACATCGATTGCGTCCGAGTTTGGCATCTTAACTGGCTTAAAAGGTCACTGGCTCTAAAGAGCGTCTTTGAACGCCGAAATGCCTCCCACGACCGGTATTTCAATTGAGGTACCGTCTAGATCTACGGTCATCTCGGTGCCGGGTGCAGGCCACAGCGTAAAGTCACGATCGCTCGACATGATCATCAATCCGATCTTTTGGCCAGCTTTGATCACCTGGTCGTCCGGCTGCAAGTCGAATGAGAGCTCGTAAAACTCACCCGGAATCAGCGGTTCGCTTTCTGTGAGCGAGCTGTGATTCTGTGGGTCTGCCCAGCCCCTCGTGATTATCCCGCCGCGCGGACGCCGGCCTTCTCTCCAAGGGAGTGAGACCAACCACACCGAGAGATTCAGCGCTGGCTTGTTAGACGCGAGCCGAATCGTGACGCGGGGTGTCCCTGAAATATGCACGTCTTGAGTCAACTCAGGCAATGTGAAAAGCAGCCTGTGATTCGTGTTTTCTGCCCGGGCTAGCACATCTCCAGGAAAGGAGACATTGTCGACGACGGTTTCCAGTCCCTGACCTGATTCAGGCTCAAATGAGAGGACACCCGTCTGAATACCGCCAGCCATCGGATGAAGCCTAACACCCTGAGATTCTGGATTTGGATAGTCTTCGTAGGGAGTCGGCTCGAGCCGGTCATCGCCTTCACGGACAATCCAGGCTTTTGGATCGTCTTCTACTCCGTTTTCAACATCGTAAAGGTACCGAGTGAACCAGCGATTCATCATGGCGTGCGGCGGAGGTCCACCGTGACCTCCCTGGTGGTAGTAGACCTGGAGGGGAACCTGTCCCTTCAGCGCTTCCACGATGCGAACGCTGTGTTCCGGCACCACATTCCAGTCGTTGAACGCATGGGACATCAAGACGGCGGCGGTCACCTTGTCGATCACATTGATGTAATCCCGGCCTGCCCAGAAATCATTGTAGTCGCCCGTCATGCGGTCACGGCCCTCAGCCATCTCGCCGTCTCGGACGGTGGCATTGCAGTAATCACGCCGGTCCGAGTGACGACTGTGAATAAAATCGTATAGAAAATCGATGTCTTCCCCCAACCATCCTCCGGGATGACGTACGAGTCCATTTGAACGGTAGTAGTGCCAGTATGACGTATTCGGTGCCACCGGGATGATGGCCTTGAGTCCTTCCACGCCCGTCGTGGCTGCCGCGAGAGGCAGAGTTCCGTTGTAGGAAGTGCCTGTCATTCCCACGATGCCGGTCGCCCATTCGGCCCTCACCCGTTCGGCGCCATCAACAGTTGTATAGCCATCAGCGCGGCCATTCAGCCAATCAATTACAGCTTTCGGAGCAAGTGATTCATTGATGCCGCCAACCGTAGGGCATCCTTCCGAAAGACCCGTTCCCGGAGATTCAGAGTGAACAACCGCAAAGCCACGTGGCACCCACTCGTCCACAAATCCATTGGAAATGCCTTCCCGAGTTCCCTCGGGTGGGGGAGGCTGGTTTTTGCGAGGAGGAGATTCGGCCCCGACCTCCTGCCTAACATCCCACAGATATTCTCTTGCGCCGGAGGTACCCGAGTAGTAGGGACTCGAGCCATAGATAACAGGTACCTTCAATCCCTCTGACTCGGTCTGGACCTGACGTATTACCGCAACATGCATTCGATCCAGTTTTCCGTCTCCATCGGAATCGAACTCCGTCTCAACCCAGAGCTCTTCACGAATCCACTCCGAGGCTTCTGAAAAGGCGTCCACCTTTTGTGCCTGACCATCTTCAAATACCGGCTTTGCCTGAGCATGGGCTTGCCTGGCGAAAGGAGCAAGTCCGATGCAGACGAAAGCTGTGAGGAGGATGGCTGAGGATCTGTACATGTTGTGATTCGGTTAAATTAGTCGCGGAAGATACACTCCATCGATCCCGGTTTTCACGCGATAGCGCAGTTTTGATATCTACTCAGGTCTGGGCTAGTTCGTGCCCTGCGGTTCCAGACGAATGATTGAAGGGTTGTCTGCAGTGGTGTCCCTACCAAGATAGATATACCCGTCGGGGCCCTGGTGAATGTCTCGAATGCGCCCGAATCCAGAGTAGAGCGTCTCCTCGCCGATGACCTTCTGGCCGTCCGTGGTCAGACGAGCGATCTGTTGGCCGGATAATCCTCCAACGAACATATTTCCGTTCCAATCGGGAAATTTGTCGCCAGAGTACACCAGTAGTCCTGCAGGTGAGATGGAAGGAACCCAGAAGTGCAGAGGTTGCCTCATCCCTTCCCGCCGCGTCGAATCGTGGATCCCACTGCCGCCGTAATTGACACCGTACCCGATTACCGGCCAGCCGTAGTTCGCGCCTTTAACGATCAGATTCAGTTCATCCCCGCCCTTCGGCCCATGCTCCACGGACCATATTTTACCGGTGACCGGGTGATTTATCAATCCCTGGGGATTACGGTGGCCATAACTCCATATCGAAGGTTCGGCGTCAGGCACGTCCACAAACGGATTGTCTTCTGGAATGCTGCCATCATCATGTACGCGGTTGATCGTTCCGTGATGGTTCGACAGATCTTGAGCAGCATGCGCTTCCAGGTCTCCGCTCGGCGATGCTTGACGGTCGCCAACCGTTATGAACAGGAATCCGTCATTGTCGAAGGCGAGGCGAGATCCGAAATGGCCGCGGCCTCTCGAGTCGGCGACGAAAATGTCCTCCACATCCAGCAGTTCATGGTTTTCGAATCTACCCCTCGCGACTGCTGTCGTCGAATTTCCGCCGATAGGCTTGGAGTAAGACAGATAGACGAACCGGTTAGACTCGAACTGAGGATGGAGAATCACGTCGAGCAATCCACCCTGTCCTCTGGCATGAACCTCCGGAACGCCGGCAATGGACGCGTCCAGAAGTATCCCCTCTCTCACGATCCGTAGACGTCCGGGGCGCTCGGTCACCAACATGTCCCCGTTCGGCAAAAACACCATGCCCCACATGTGCTCGAGGCCTGACACGACGGGTACAGCATTGTAGTTGTATTTCTCAGACTCGTGCCCGGTCGACTGTGAGAAGCAGACGAGGCAGAGCATGAAGCACACGCAGACTGAGGACAGAAAAGACGCGATCCGGAGCATGGCCGTATTCCTCGTAGCAAAGTGGTAGGGGCCAAAGATAGTCGACCAATACCCAAGGTGGAAGTTGCGGTGAGCCGACTTCTCGGGCCTTAGCCACGGCACAGAACGCGTCCACCTCAGATTCTTTTACTGCCTGGCCTCAATTTCAGCCAGATAGGCAGAAACCAGTGCGGCGTACTCTTCCGGTTTGTCGGCCATGGCGACGTGCCCGGCATCGGCCACGATTTCGACCCTGGCATCCGGAATCAGCTTTGCAAATTCGAACATCGTTTCCGGCCTGGCTTCGTCAAATTCACCCGCCACCAGGAGTACTGGAACCGAGATATCATGCAATCGATCGGTTCGGTCGTAGTCGAGAAGCGTACCCGTAGAAGTAAATTCAGTGGGGCCCCACATGGTATTGTAGACTTCCGTGTTGCCACGGACACCGTCGCATTCAGGGATGTTCTTCCGGGGCTGATGAAACAGATATCGGGCGTAAAAGGAGTCGGTAGCCGCAACATAAGCTGGATCCGTATACGTTCCCGCGGCTTCGTTTTGACGAATCGCTTCCTGAAGATTTTCCGGCATCTGGGAGACCAGGATTTCGGCGTCGATCAGCCACCTGGGTGTACTCAGCAATGGGCCGGCCAGGATTACTGAAAGAACACCCTCAACATTTCCTTCCAGAGCATATTCGGTGGCGACTGAACCACCCCAACTCGACCCAAGAAGGTGAAGCTCTTCCAGATCCAGGGCATCTCGGATAGCTTCAATTTCTTCGACGAAGTGCGAAATCACCCATTGTGACCTCAGCCCGGGCCGATCCGATAGTCCCGTTTCGAGCTGGTCGTATCTGATAACGGGGCGATCGAGTATCAGATCGTCCAGAAGACCAAAAGAACAGCTTGTCCCGCCCGGTCCACCGTGAATGAGAAGCAGTGGAATACCGGAGGCTTCGGGATTCGATATTTCGTAAAACACGTCTCCGCCCGGAACAGAGATCATGCCCGTTACGGTGGTTTGTCCAGATTTTTCCGCGCATCCGGTCAGGAGAAGCCCGAGGATGACGACAATTCTGGCCATGATTCTATTTCGAGAATGTGATTTGGGAGAGTTGTGCTTCGGGATTTCTGGTATTCCAGGCCTCCCCGTACTCAAGGAGATAGAGGGCGCCGTCCTGACCGAAAGCCATATCCATCGGCCGGCTGAACGTTTTAGACGAAAGAAAACGTTCCATATACCGATACGCTCCAGTCTGGTCCATCGTCACGACAAAAATCCGATGCCGAACCCACTCATAAATGAACAACTTATCTTCAAAATATGCAGGAAAGGACGAGCCCTCTTGATCAGATGCATGGAAGACCGGTCCGGCCATGGCGGTTCGTCCACCGTTTTCCAGAAGTGGAAATTCTTGAGAATCGCCGTAGGGATACCAGATGAAAGCAGGTTGGGCGGGAGGCAGGGCGGTTGCACCCGTGTTGTTCGGCGAGTTGTTTATCGGCGCCATTGGTTCGCGAGGCAGTCCGGCGCGCTCGGCCGCGAAATCCCAATCTCCATACACTTTGTTGTCACCGATGAAATACGGCCAGCCAAAAAATCCGGCCGAGCGCGCTTGATTGATCTCATCGTGCCCAGCCGGGCCACGATCGTCTGAGGGGTCGCTCGCATCGGGTCCCACTTCACCCCAGTACAGCCATCCCGTTTTCGAATCCAGTGAAATTCTGAATGGATTGCGATTTCCCATCACGAATATCTCCGGACGACCGATGGCCGGATCCGAAAATAAATTTCCTTCGGGAATGCTGATGGTTCCATCTGCTTCCGGTTTGACTCGCAGAATCTTACCCCGGAGATCCATGGTGTTGGCGCTGGTACCCTGTGCATCCCAGGGGCTTCTGCCGGCTCGTTCGTCCGATGGGCTGTATCCGTCTGAAGCGAATGGATTGGTGTCATCTCCTGTCGAAATGTAGAGCGAACCATCCGGTCCGAACTCCAGCGATCCGCCCGCATGACAACATTCATCTCGCTGCGTGGGTACCTCCAGCAGGATCCGTTCTGTGTCCATATCAAGGGTGAATCCATTGAAATGGAAACGGGAAAGATGTTGTTTGGGCTCGTCGCCTTGCGCCGAATAAAATAGATAAAGCCAGCCATTTTCTTCAAATGCGGGATCCAGGGCCAGTCCTAGCAAACCATCTTCCATTTCTGAGAAAACGGGGATCTCGGCAGCTATGCCACTCGCACCGGAGGAGGGATCCACAAGATGCAGGGACCCGTGGCGCTCGATGAACAGTACCCGCCCGTCCGGGAGTGGAGCTACTTCCATTGGCTCACGAAGATTGGTCATCAGGACGTTTTGAGTAAAACTCTCTTCATTTGGAGTCAGTCCCGCGTCCTCGTAGTTCAGGCGAGGACCATCCGTTACCCATTGGATGCCTCCGAGAATCATCTGCAGAAACGCGTCGTCCAGCCAGGCCTCCGCCGTGTGTCCAGGTTCAGCGTAAAGCGAGCGTCCTCCGTCAAATTGGTGATACCAGACCATGGGATGAGAGTCTCCTTCGCTAATATCATTGCCAGGATCGTACGAGGTCTCATCTATCGAGATGAGAACATTCACCTCGTCGTTCACCATCCGAATGTTATACCATTCATCCGTATGGGTCCAGATCGAGGGCAGGTGTGCGGTAGCGGGGTGATTGGAGTTCTCCACGATTAAGGAAGCCTCCTGAATACTCGGGTGGTTCACGAAATAGCCGCCAACCAACTGGCCGTACCAGGGCCAATTGTATTCTGCGTCTGACGCCGCATGTATGCCCAAATAGCCTCCTCCCGCCTGGATGAAGCGCTGAAATGCGACCTGCTGGCCTTCATTCAGCATGTCGCCCGTAGTGCTCAAGAAGATGACGGCGTCGTATTCCGACAGAAAGTCATCGTTGAAGTTGTCAGGATTCTCCGTTGAATCGACCAGGATTCCAGCCTCCTCTCCGAGCAGAAAGATCGCACGCTGACCGTCTTCTATCGAACTGTGCCGGAAACCCGCGGTGTGCGAAAATATCAGGACTCTTTTCTGCGCATTCGTCACCTGAAACAGGACGAATGTCACGACAGAAAGGGCAATTACGACGGCAATGAGGCGTTTATTCATAGATCTTGATCGGTTGACTTGAGTCGCCAAGCTAGGTGGATGCGGGGCATGACGCAAGACGAATTCAACAAACCCGTCTTCCGCGATGATCAAATTGTTAAGCCATACATTGAATCACCCAGACAATTTGGATCGCATCGTGGAATCAGCCAGCAACAAAGCTTCATCGGCCGCCAGGCGTCACTATCTCGCGGCTATCCTGGCGTCGGGAATCCTCTCGGTTATTTTCTGGACGTTTTTCGAAGTTTTTCAAATCGTCGGATTTGTCTTTTTGACATTGATCGCTGCACTACTTGGTTCGTCCATCGGCTTGGTGGCCAACAGAAGTCTCGTGGTGACTGTTCTGGCGACCCTGTTCATCAGATTGGCCATTTTTGTTATCATGTCCCTGATTTGAGGCAGACTTGAACCGACTGATAATCACCAATGGCAGCGCTGCGGCAGACGCGATTGCTGCGACAGGAATTGAAGGAGAACTGCTTTCCTGGAACGATGTACTTCACGACGGTCCCGTACCTGCGCGGCTGAGCTTGGTCGAGTTGTCAGAAGTTCGGGCCCACTATATATCCAGCCTGGGTTGGGGCGAATCGAACGGCGTACTGGCAGAGTTCGTTGCCCGGGATACTATGCTGAAGACTGCTCCAACAAGAGATGAGGTCATCTGTTGGTTCGAGCACGATCTGTACGATCAACTACAATTGTGGCAGGTTCTCGATGCCCTTGGTTCCATGAATGTCTCGGTGAAGCTGATCTGCCGCGACGCCTTCATTGGCCATCAATCATCGACACAACTGAAGGAAGATTTCGAAGCCCGAAAAGAGGTTTCCAGGGCACAGTTCGCGGCCGCTTCTACTCTCTGGAGCGCGTTCAGACATACGGACCCAGATCTTTTGGTGCGGAAACAGGGTGCCGGGCTGAACTTCACCACGAGTACGATATCGAGATGGGCGCAGTGCTTTCCCTCAACGTCGATTGGCCTGAACAGAAGCGAAAAATTTACGCTTGAATATCTGAATGGACATGCTGGCTCAGCCTCTTTCGGAGACCTCTTTCGCGCGCTGCTGGCTCAAGAGGAGGCAGCCTTCATGGGAGATACTTCACTCTTTGTCGTCCTCAGTCGACTGTCTTCCTTTGAGCCTTCTCTGATCCGTTTACGGGGTACGGGGAGACAAGGCCTCCCTGCCTGCCGTGAAGATTAAATTGACCGATGCGGGACGCAATCGGCTGAAGGGTGGAGGCTGGAGCTGGGACTCTGCAAGTGACCGCTGGATTGGCGGAGTTCATCTCACTAAATCGAACCAATGGCTCTGGAATCCCGAAACACAACAGATGGAACGCCGGGCGGAAGAGTGAGCAGGCAAGTGTCAATAGGTTGTCACACATCCACCCTTAGATTGTGATAAACGTCAAGACACATCTCCTGATCTCCAATCTTAGTTCCAATCTGAATTTCCATGCCGCAGCCTCCCCATTCCGATACCATTCCCAGGTGTGCGTGGTGTGGCACGGACCCACTCTACGTAGCCTATCACGATGAACACTGGGGCGTCCCGGTCCACGACGATTCATTGCTTTTCGAATTTCTCACCCTCGAGGGAGCACAGGCTGGACTCTCCTGGATCACAATTTTAAGAAAGAGGTCCGGATACCAGCAGGCGTTTCATGGATTTGATGTTAAGCGAGTTGCTTCAATGACGGAGGAGGATCGCCTGACTCTCATGTCCAATCCGGAAATTGTCCGAAATCGGTTGAAAATTTCGTCGACGGTAACCAATGCTCAAGCCTTCCTTCAGATTCAGCAGGAATTCGGAAGCTTCGATGCGTATTTGTGGGGCTTCACGGATGGCAAAACCATTCAGAACACGGTTCAATCCCTCAGCGATATTCCTACCCAGACTCCACTTGCAGATCAGATGAGCAAGGACCTGAAGAAACGAGGATTTAGATTTGTCGGCCCGACCATCATCTACGCGTTCATGCAGGCAGTAGGTATGGTAAATGACCACGAAAAGGGCTGTTTTCGTTACGCAGAATTGGTTGGTTGAATTCAGGAGCCTTTTTGTTGACGACGTGTGGAAAAGCTGAATATTTGCCGCAGCAATGAGCAGAAAGGCTCAGGATTTTCCGAATAAGCAGTTTAAACTATTATTTATTAACGACTTAGCCCAATGATAAATAATAGTGATTACACACTAGCCCAAATATCGATCGAAAACGGCGTTTTTGAAAAGAGTGGATAAAGTGTGGATAACGAAAATTGCCTGCCCGTTCAGCTCAAAACCTTGTCATATCTCGCAATGTCTTCCAAAACCGAACCGGTACCTCTTACGACTGCGGTAAGTGGATCGTCTGCCACGTACACTGGAAGGTCTACTCGGCCTCGAATCATGGCGTCGAGCCCCTTGAGCATAGCCCCTCCACCGGTCAACATAATGCCCCGCTCGAGGATGTCAGCTCCGAGTTCGGGTGGGGTTTGTTCGAGGCACCTGATAACTGCAGAAGCAATGTGTCCGACGGTCTCACGAAGGGCCTCCCGGACATCTTCAGACGAGATCGTTCTGACTTTCGGAATACCGCTGACGAGGTCCCTGCCCTTTACTGACAACTCAAGTTCAGGATCGAGTTCTATGGCACTCCCAACTTCCTTCTTGATACGCTCAGCCGTGCGTTGTCCGATGAGCAGGTTGTGATTTCGTTTGAAATACTGGACGATGGCGTTGTCCAATTCGTTGCCACCCAACCTCAGGGATTCGTCTATGACGATTCCCGAAAGAGCAATCACGGCAATCT
>CALBJU010000224.1 GCA_937893205.1 uncultured Bacteroidota bacterium | reverse complement strand
GGTCGGATCGTCCTGACAGGTGCGTGTGGTTGACCAGATGGGATCCTCCTCAAACACATTTGCCGGGCAAGTTGGCTCCTGGGCCAGGCGCACCGCCACATCATCCACCATATTTCTTTTAGCCTGTATCGGGCTGTGAACCGCGTAATGAGCCAGTACAAGGAAGAATGGCCGGTCCGCGTTACTCGCGATAAAGGAAATGGCCTCAGTCGTCAAGCGGTCCGTGAGGTACTCTCCCTCGGTGCCTTCCGTCAGACCTGGTACATCCCAGCGAGAACCGCCTTCACGACTGTAAGGCCAGAAATAAGACGCAGGTTGCCCGGCATCGTGTCCGCCAACATTCAGATCGAATCCCTGGTCTTGGGGGTGAAATCCGTCACTGCCGAGATGCCACTTTCCGATGAACCCCGTCCGGTAGCCGGCGTCTCGAAATCTCTCGGCCACAGTAACTTCTTCCAGTGGAAGCTGATGTTCGTATTCAGCTCCGATGAGTTGGCCTTTCTGAGATCCGCCAATCCAGTTGGTGATGTGTAGCCGCGCCGGGTGTCTACCGGTCATGAGCGCTGCGCGCGTCGGCGAGCACACCGGGCTGTCGGCATAAAACCTATCGAATCGAAGTCCCTCGCTAGCCAGCGCATCGATGCGAGGGGTCTGATACAATTCACTTCCGGTTACCGAGAGATCCTTCCACCCAAGGTCGTCCACGATTATCAGCACAACATTGGTAGGCTTCGGGGCGGTACATGAGCAGAGGAGAAAGGTCAGCCCGATCACGACTCTGTTCATCGATCATCCCTCGGGATGAGGCGACCGTTTTCAATGCGGTATCCGTTTCGAATATCGGCATTTGACATTCCCTGCCCGACGAGCTCTGCCAGACCTGCACGCACGGTCGCCGCATGGGTCAAATCCTGGAGTGTGACCCTGTCCAGTTCGACGACGGATGCCGTGTGCAGCTCGCGCCGCTGCGCTTCGATCGCCGAAAGAATGGCTCCGGGCAGATGGCTTCGGCCCTCTCTGACGGGTAGGTCGTGTGCATCAAAGGTGAGATCGTATTCCAAAATGTCGGCGATTTGGCCGAGCGAAGTTTCGGCTGGATCCGCGCCAAGTGAGACCCCCCCGCCTGCTCCACGGCGTGCAGAAACCAATCCAGCCTTCGCCAGATCGCTGACCAGTCGCCTGATCACGACAGGATTCGTCCCGAGCTGTTCGGCAATGGAAGCTGACGTGTGGTGGGCCTCCCTGTTTGCCGAAAGCAGTACGAGAATATGTAGGGCGGTTGAGTATCGGGTATTGGCCATAAGCTAAAAGTAACCAAAACTGTTACATTTCAAACAGCCAGAGAGGCGTTTTGAGGGCCTTTTGAGGAGTTTTAGCTTCGGAGGGACCGTTCCAGCAGCTTTTCACCGCCGCATCAGTTGCTGAACAAGCGCGGAGAATCGTCTTCAATTACCTCAATGTCTTGAATCGCGAACCACGATTCTCCTTCCATGCCGGCACTATTGGTATATGGATGCTCGTCGTCACCGGTATCGATGTCGACAATCAAGGCCAGGTCCTTTTTCATCCCTTTGGCTACTTCAACAGCCTGCGCCACGTCGGCGACACGGCCGGTAACCGTACCCACGGTGATGCCCTCCCTGCTATAGAGATGAACTCTGACCTGTTTGCCAATCAAGTGATACACGAAATTTCGGTTCCGAAGTGATGTTATGTTGCTTCAACGTAAGAATCACAATACTTGCCTCCGAGAAACGTTCCAGTAATTAGTCTCGCGTAGGTACATTTCGCGTCCAGTTCTTGCCACCGAACCCGATCTCATTACCTCCCACAGAATTGATTTCAGAGTTGAAAGATATCACGCATGAAATCCGCTACTGGAAGTGGGTGGCACTCATGATGATGGCATTTTTCTTCCTCGCTCAGTCGGCTGCGGCCCAGGTGAGAGTCCGAGGCCTGATTGTAGACGAATCGACGGGAGAGGCCCTACCCCACGCAACAGTTCAGATCGCATCTACAACTCGGGGCACCGTTTCGAATGCTTCTGGGCAATTTGTGATCACCATCTCTCGCTACCCGACGACCCTGGAGATCAGATACATCGGATACCTGAGCGAAAGGGTAGAGGTTACCGCACAGAACGTAGCCAACCTGGTGGTCCGTCTGACGCCCGCAATCGTCACGCTGGATGAAGTCGTCATTTCAGGAGATAATCCGGCTGATCAAATCATCCGACAAGTTCTGGCTGCGAAGGAGCGCATGTTCCGAAATGTGCGCTCATTTTATGCGGACACCTACACGCGCTTCATGCTCTACTCAGAGTTCGATCTGGTGCAGATGAACGAGAGTGTGAGGGCGTGGTGGTGGACGCCAGCTTCAGGAGGAAGGGAATTGGTTCGCGCCGACCGATCGCAGCCCGCACGGAGCGGCACGTTCGCCTTTGCTTCGCCGCACCATGTGGTCAATTTTTATGACGATGACATTGATGTGCTCGGAACCAGATATGCGGGCCCTCTTCATCGGGATGCACTCGATCTGTACGTATTCACCCTTGGCCCTGGCCGCAGAATGGACGGCCAGAGGGTATACGATATCTACTTTACACCCCGCAGCCCCACTCGCCCGTCTTTTTCGGGGCACATGGCTGTCCTGGATTCTGTCTTTGCCGTCCTGCAGATAAGTGCTCGGCCTCATCCCGGAACCGATGTCACGCCGCCGATCGAAAGCCACGACGTGTACATGGAACAGCGGTTTTTTTCAATCGGCGATTCCGTGTGGGTGCCTCTGGATCTAGTTGCAACAGGCAGCGTGACGTTCGGCCGCGCCGGTGTCTCCTATCCGACTGCTCGGTATGAGCAGGTCTCCGGCTTGTCACTTCACGTCGTCAATCCTCCCGTCCCGGACTCCATGGCAGTACCAGGCCCGGGGCAACTCAGACATCCATTAGCTCGAGTCAGTGACGAGCTGTTTGCTCGAAATCCTTCCTTCATTCCGCTGACGCCGAGGCAAGTCGAACAGTTGGTGACGCTCGATCCGAGAATGACTCTGGAACGCGCTTTTCCTCCTCTTGGGCTGCTGTCGGGATATGCAGCTGTGTCTGTCCGGGAGCAGTCTGACCGGGACGCCAACTCGAGGCAGGAACTCGCCAATCGGATTGTCGGCGGCGATTGGCTCTGGTTCAATCGGGTTGACGGGTGGCACCCAGGTCTTGGATATGGCCGTGAGAGCACGACTGGCCTGTCTTGGCGAACATCTATCGGCTACTCTACCGAGAGGAAACGATTATCTCACCGGAGTGAGGTCAGCTTTCCCTGGCAGGTCGGTTCTCTCAGGGGCATCGTTGGCGTCTCGGGCTCGGATGCCACATCGGTCGTAGCTGATGTGGAAGGTCTCGGCCGCTTCATTCCGGGTATGGCAACCTATCTCGGGTGGGACGACCTCTACGACTACTATGAGCTGCGACGCGGCTCTGTCTTCGCTACGTTCGTTCCTGCTTCAGTGCCAATCCAGTTGACTCTTCGAGCCAACACCGAAGTCCATAGTTCACTGAGAAAACTATCTGATTTCAATGGCTGGCTATTCAGAAACGTTCAGCGCGAAAATCCATCGATTGCCGACGGAGACCTTCGCTCATTCGAGATTGAGACCGAACTTGGAAATCGGGAGTCCATCTCTGTGGATTTTCTCATGGAATACACTCCAGGCTCAGCATGGGGCTCGGATTTCAAGTTTCGCCGCTACAGCCTTCGAGGCTCGTTGAAAGTGAAAACATTCTACCGAAGGCGCAGTCGACCCAACTGGCTCCGCGTATCGGTTTTGGCGGGCAGGAGCAGCGGTGATCTTCCGGTTCAAAGACAGTTTTCAATTACCGGATCGGCGAGTCCGTTCTCGGAATTTACGGGCTTCCGGTCCCTCGGAAAGACACCGTTATTGGCGAATGATATTCTGGGAGTATTCTGGACGCACGATTTTACCACCGCATTGTTCGAAAAACTCGGGCTTTGGCGACTGGCCGACGGGGGCATGGGGATTCAAGTGTTTGGAGGTCACGGATTTTCTTCCTCGGTCAACTTCGGCGAGTTCAGTAAAACTCATCATGAATTCGGAGTCGGACTGTCCTACCCATTCGGTCTTCCGGTCAGGCTGGATTTCGCCACTACGACCAGTGGGGGATTTTTCTTTCGATTCGGAACGCCACTCCGTTAACGCGCCTTTCTCAAAGGTTGACGTCCTACGAAAGGGGCCTCTTGAGCTAATTTACTCGGTATGACAAAAAGGTGTCACACCCTCTCTGTATCATGGAAACAGTTGAGACAACAATTCTTCGATTACGACACCATGATTCAAGTAACCGCATACCCGACCCTCGAATGGCTTCGCACCAGGGCCCGCGATCGCGGGCCCGTATTTCCACGAGACCACTCACTTGAGGGGGACAGGACGCGTACAAACGTTATCAATCGTCTGGCATCTCGATTCCGACAAGTACTCGTGGGAGAGACAAGGATCGATGTCGGTGTGTGGATATCGACTCCCAACGGTGAGAAAGAGGTGGGACTCGTAATTCGGTACCGTGACAGAAGTATCGCGATTTGCGACTCAAGGCATTACGGGCTGAATCCACAATGTTCAGATGCCATCGCACTGGTCTACGGAGGCTTTGAGGCGCTCTATAGATTCCAGGGCAATCCGACAGAGGAAGTTCTTGACGATATCGTCTATAAGGTGATGTGCGATCGATCGAGCTGGTTCACCAATTTCGGTAGGCTGTCGGTTAGCCGAAAGGTA
>CALBJU010000223.1 GCA_937893205.1 uncultured Bacteroidota bacterium | reverse complement strand
AGATATTGACTATGCCCAAGGCACCGCCTTCACGATTTATGGAACAACCGGTGTAAAGGTCTGGATTTACCGAGGTGAAATTCTCGGGCGACCAGATCTGAGTCCAAATGTTCAGGCCCAGCGCCAGCAGATGCAGCAGATGGAGCCCGAGCGTGGTCGCGGTCGTCGTGGACGCCGGGATGATCGCAGAGGAGGACGTGGAGGACCGGGTGGCGGACCAGGCGGCAGAGGAGGATCGGGCGGACCAGGCGGACCAGGCGGACCGGGCGGACCGGGTCGACGTCGTCGTTCCTGAAACCAAACAAATTGACCAGTGAAAGTCGACGACAGTCGGCTAAGATAGAAGAGGAAGAATCATGTTAATGCCAAAGCGCGTCAAGCGCCGGAAGGTACAGAAGGGAAGAATCAAGGGGAATGCCCAGCGTGGCGTTCGTGTGGACTTTGGTGATTTCGGAATCAAGGCTTTGGAGACCGGTCGGCTGACCAGTCGCCAGATAGAGGCTGCCCGTATCGCCATGACACGTCACATGAAACGTGCTGGAAAGGTCTGGATTCGAATTTTTCCAGATAAGCCCATGACCAAGAAGCCCGCTGAAACCCGTATGGGTAAAGGTAAAGGGAGTCCTGAGTTCTGGGTAGCGGTCGTTCGACCGGGACGCATTCTCTTCGAAGTTGGTGGAGGAATCGACCTTGCTCTGGCCAAAGAGGCCATGCGCCGGGCTCAGCAAAAACTCCCCATTGCAACAAAGGTCGTGATTCGGCCTGACTACAAAGCTTAGACGGTAGGACAATGAAGGCCAAGGAAATACGCGACCTGAGCACGGAAGAGATCCAGACCCGGATCACTGACGAGAATGAACAGCTCCACAATCTGCGTTTTCAGCACGCAATTGCGGATCTGCAGAATCCGATGATCCTCCGTCACAAGCGGAGGCTGATCGCTCAACTTGAAACGATCCTGCGACAAAGGTCGAAGGAAGAGGCGGTAGCCTAGCAAATAATTAACCCACTAGAACGGTAGTTGGTGAGGAACGGTAAACGGCTCACCAAGCCAAAAAGAGATATGGAAGCAGAAACCAGAAACGCCCGTAAAGAGAGAGTCGGTCTTGTTGTAAGCAACAAGATGGACAAGAGTATTACGGTGGCTATTGAGCGTCGAATGAAGCACCCGATGTACGGCAAGTATGTCAAGCGGACGACGAAGCTGATGGCACATGACGAAAACAATGATGCAGGTGCAGGTGATACTGTCCGCATCATGGAAACTCGACCACTCAGCAAGAACAAGCGCTGGAGATTGGTGGAAGTCGTGGAGCGCGCCAAATAAAAAAGGCCTCATCAGTCATCAGCATGCACGCTGACAACGCCAATCGAATAAAGCAATGATCCAGCAAGAATCAAGATTAAAAGTTGCCGATAACAGCGGGGCCAAAGAGGTCCTCTGTATTCGGGTACTGGGTGGAAGCAAGCGACGCTACGCTCGGGTAGGCGATACCATCGTTGTCACGGTGAAATCAGCCATTCCGGGGGGAAACGTCAAAAAGGGAGAAGTGTCCAGAGCCGTTGTCGTTCGTACAACCAAGGAGTACCGTCGCTCGGATGGAACCTACATCCGCTTCGATGACAATGCAGCCGTGCTTTTGAACGAGCAGGGCGAACCCAGAGGAACGCGCATATTCGGACCTGTGGCCCGCGAGCTTCGCGACAAGCAGTTCATGCGCATCGTATCACTCGCACCCGAAGTACTGTAACCCCAAGAAACTTTAAGATGTTGAGAGGGGCGTTTGCCGCTCTAAAACACAACACTGAATCCTATGCCACGGAAAAACAACAAGCAGAAAAAGCTGCACATCCGCAAGGGTGACATCGTTCGCGTGATGTCCGGAAATGATCGCGGAAAAGAAGGCAAAGTATTAGCCGTCTTCAAAGAAAAAGAACGCGTTATCATCGAAGGTGTAAACGTTCGTTTGCGTCATACACGCCCCAATCAGCTCTACCCGCAGGGTGGTCGCATTGAGCAGGAAATGGCCGTTCATGCTTCGAACGTGATGCCACTCGATGCAAATGGCGAACCGACGCGAATCGGTCGCAAGAAAATTGTTGACGTGGATTCAGGACGCTCCCGTTGGGTTCGGGTTGCGGTAACGACGGGCGATGAGCTCGACGGTTGATTCCAGCTAAGTGATACAGATACAAATACAGATATAGAACGAATTTACTCTTCGGAGTGATCGAAATGGCAGCAAAAAAAGCAGATAAATATATTCCAAGGCTCAAGACGCGATACAGAGATGAGATCGTGCCTGAGCTGATGAAGCAGTTCGGCTATTCGAGTGTGATGCAGGCACCCCGCCTCTTGAAGATCAGCATCAACAAGGGTGTAGGCGAAGCTGCTCTGAACAAGAAAGTGATGGACGATGCGGTAGAAGAAATTCGCATCATCGCGGGTCAACACCCGAAAGTTCGTCGTGCCCGCAAGGCCGTTTCGAATTTCAAGCTTCGTTTGGGCATGGCCGTAGGAGTTGCCGTCACCCTTCGAAATGAGAAGATGTACGAGTTCCTGGATCGGCTTATTACGCTGACCCTGCCTCGCGTGCGCGACTTTCGTGGGATTCCGGATAAGTCCTTCGATGGCCGCGGCAATTACTCGCTTGGAATCACAGAACAGATCGTATTTCCGGAGATCAATGTCGATAAGATGGGCCAGATTTCCGGACTTGACGTGACATTTGTCACGTCGGCGAAGACGGACGAAGAAGCGTACGCGCTTCTTAAGGCCTTTGGAATGCCGTTTGTACGACGGGATGCCGCCTGAGCAAGAATTCCTTACTGAACAGAGATAACAACACAGACATGGCTAAGAAAAGCTGGATAGCTAGAGAGAAAAAGCGCAAGCGCATGGTGGAGAAATACGCCGTGCGTCGTGCAGCTCTACGAGCAGCAGGAGACTGGGAAGGTCTACAAAAACTTCCACGGGACGCCAGTCCAGTTCGGATGCGCAATCGATGCGCTCTGACGGGACGTTCTCGTGGATATTTGAGAGACTTCGGACTTTGCCGTATCGCGTTTCGCGAAATGGCACTCGCCGGATTGATTCCTGGAATCCGTAAATCATCCTGGTAAGCCCATTGAGGCTTGCTGAATCGTTCACGCGACTAAGCGCGGCTAACGCGAACTGGTAGCAACACGAAAAAACACAATGAACGTAGTAGACCCCGTAGCAGATTTTCTGACCCGCATTCGGAATGCACAGTCAGCTGCACACCGGCATGTGGATATTCCCGCGTCGAAGCTCAAGCGAGCCATGACGCAGATCCTTCTCGACAAAGGATATGTTCGTCGTTACATCAATATTGATGACGGCAAGCAGGGTTTGATTCGCATCTACCTCAAATATCAGCAGAATGGCAAACCCGTCATTCTCTCCATGAAGCGTGCGTCCAAACCAGGACTCCGTTATTACTGTGGAGCGAAAGATCTACCTCGAGTTCGAGGTGGTCTGGGAGTTGCCATCGTGTCGACGTCACGCGGCGTCATGACCGATAAGGAAGCACGCCACAACCACATTGGTGGTGAAGTGCTGGCTCTGCTCTACTAGAGCAGGCCTTTTTAGAAAAGAATTTCGAAACGCATCGAGAATAGAAATGTCACGAGTGGGTAACGCACCGATTCCGGTCTCAGACCAGATAAAAGTTGACATCGGATCGAATAACTTTGTGACGGTTTCCGGACCTAAGGGCGAACTGACGCTTCAGGTAGATCCGGATATCCTTATTAAGTTGGAGGAGGGGGAGCTTCTGGTTTCCCGTCCGACCGAACAGAAACG
>CALBJU010000222.1 GCA_937893205.1 uncultured Bacteroidota bacterium | reverse complement strand
CCGACATCGAATAATCGATGTAGGAGGACTTCATTTCCTCCTCAATATTGATCGGGATTATCCGAGAATTTTGTTCTTCCATGCGCGCGCGCGCTGACCGTATCTGATAGTTGAAACTACGCGGATAGCTGGCTTCTGGAGATCTGTTTTCTGGCCGACTAGACCGGATTTAGAGCCGAGGCTTTCTGCGTGACTTTAGAGACCTAAATATACGCAGAATCACAGGGAAATCCTATCTCAAAATGATGCTCATCACAGTACGAAAACTGCATGGCACGCATGGCGTTATAGCAATAATAGGTGCTTCCCTTGTCACTAAGAAATCTTTATGTTTCCAGTCCAGACAAAAAGGCGAAAAATGCGAAATAATTACGCTAATAATTGGTGGATGAGGCACGCCTGTTTCGCCAGGTAGATGCAAGCCAGAGATGAGCAACAATTTCAAGTCAAAGGGTCCAGTTTGGCATTCAATTTAGCATCCGGTTTAGTCCAAAGGGCTTTTTTACAGCGTGTTTTGATTTACCACCCTGATTCCGCTCCGGAACGGTTATCAAAACTTTACCAGTAGTTCTTGTCAAGTAGGTCATGGATCTGCAGGGCACCTGGCTACTGCAGATTCGATAAGGAATTCGTTCATTATTGCCGTTACCCTGGCCACCAGATGTCTGGTGGTCTATCTGTGTTTACTGACGTATTTGACGTCCCCGGCCTCGGCGCAAGGCCTGTCCTCCATCCCGGGTGTGTTCGCAGAAATCAGAGTGGGCGCGCGCGCCGCTTCCCTTGGCTATACCGGAACAGCATCCCAGAGAGGAGCACATGCGCTCGGATGGAATCCCGCAGGTATCAATCCTGTTGACGGTCTTGAGCTCACCTTTTCTTACATCGACCAACTCGAAAGTATTGAGTACGGTCACGTCGCAGTCGCTTTTCCCGTCATAGCAGGTCGCAGTGCTCTCGCACTTTCGGCACAGTTTTCGGGTGACGACGCACTCATGGAGGGCTCGCTCCAGCTCGCGTACGCGCACCGAATTCGATTTTTGTGGCTCGGAGTCGGGGCTTCTTTTCGTCGCGCCGTCTATGGCCGCAATTCTTTGAGCGCGAGCGACTACGTTGTTTTTGACCCCGACGAAATTGCTGAGGGTTTATCCAGGCAGGTGCGAGGCTCTGCCAACGGCTACTCAATCGAAGCGGGTCTCACCTTGAGGCTGACCGACGATCTGACATACGGAGTTTCGGCCAGAAATATTTCGGCGCCGTTGTTCTGGAAGTCGAGCAGCGATATTCGACCGGAGGTCAAATCGTATTCCGAGTCTGTTCCATTCGAGTTGGCTACAGGAATTCATTACGAGCTTTCAGACAGGCTCTCAGGATCTCTGGAGTGGGTTCCACCTCTAGCCAGTGACGCCGGCGGCCGAATTGGCTTCGGCGCGTCATTTGCTCCAGTTGATGTGATCTCCTTTCAGGCTGGGCGCCTGATTCTCCAGGATGGATTCAGTAATGAAGTGAGCACATTCGGCTTCGGTGTCCGGGCGCCATCGTCCATGGGCCTCAGGTTACGGGCAGATTATGCCTACGTGAGTTCTGACATCGCAAGGACGCAGCAGATCACGCTGACGGTTGGTCTATGAGGAAGTCCCTGTACATACTGCTCGTTTCTGCAGCTCTATGTCTCTGCATACCAAGCGCTTATGGACAGGAGTCCTCAGACTTCAACGCACTCAGGTTCGATGGAGGCCAACTGTATAGTGACGTTCGTATCGGCGCAAATCTGTTCGGATCAGGACTTGGCTCAGGCTCATTTGGCCGCGTCCAATCGTCCTTACAGATGATTGACGGAGCGGTTGTTTTTGGTAATCCGGCTTCCCTGGCACACGTCTCGCGGGGGCAGATTGGTTTCGAAGGCCGCCTTCCCATGAGAAACGGAATATTCGGTCTGGGACCCTCGTCACTTCTATCGGAGCGGACGATCAGCACGGAGACGGATGCGCTTCTCGCGGACTTATCATTTCCGGTAGACCAATCACCTGTTTACACCAGAGCCTCACACGTCGCCATCGGCCACCCACGTCAACTTTCGGCATTCTGGCTGACGTGGCCGGTGAATGACAACGTGGGAATTGGATTCGGCTACCGCCAGCCGTTGTTCCTGAGTTCCAAAATATCGATGAGCGGAGCGGGGGCTCATCTCAGAGGAAATCAGTCCGGAGACGGGAGCTCCATTCAGATTGATTTCCTGACCCAGTTGGCTCTGAGTTCAGACATCGAGATCCAACTGGACGAAATCAGTATTGGTACGGGCGGTCTCCTCGAGAGATATTATCTCGGAAGTGTCTGGTGGGGAATTTCTTTTTATCGTTACGCCGCTTCAGCGGGGCTGAACCTGGATGTCGTACCCCAGGGCCTTCTCACGATTTCGGGTTCCGATCAGTATTTCTTCAATGATGCCGAGGATCCGAACCTGGACTCAGCACTGGGCGAAACGAACGACTTCTACTGGAAAGTTCGGGCAGGATACAGGGGCGGTGGGATCGGAGCGCGGATCGGACTCATCCATCGAACCTACGGAAACAGCCTCGGCACAAGTCTCCTGTTGAACATCGCGCCTCGGGTCACGATGCAGGACAGGGATGCATTCGCCATCAGCTTTCTACCTGTGTTCGTAAATCTGGAAGGGGTGATCGACAATGACAGCGAGGCGAATCAGGATCTGCTCGATATCGAGGCACTGGATCTTACGCGTCCCAACCTTACCCGACAGACACACGATGAAATCGGCAAGTGGATGATCGTGCATTTGCCGACCTCCCTTGCGTTTGGAGTTGATCTTCCATTTGGGCGGCACAATCTGGTGATCAATGTTATTCGCTACTGGGGAAGTATGGCCAT
>CALBJU010000221.1 GCA_937893205.1 uncultured Bacteroidota bacterium | reverse complement strand
CAGTGCTCCAACGAGTATCTCAGGTACGTAGGCCCCTCCATACTCGCCAAAACGCCCATCTTCATCAGGAGCCAGATACGGGGTTCCAGGAGTAGAGGGGTTCATTTTCGAGCTTGATAGTCCTTCGCCGTTACTCATACTTCCACACCTCGATCACCGCGAACAGCGTGAATAAATGCGTCAATTTTCCCAAAGTCCTTTTGCCCCGGTGATTCTTCAAGGCCGCTGCTTACATCAACCGAAAACGGTGATACCCGATCGACGGCGTGTGCGACATTTTCAGGATTCAAACCCCCGGCAAGGAAAATAGGTCGCGCGAATGACTGATCTTCAAGGATCGACCAATCGAAAGACTTTCCAGAGCCACCATATTCAGCATCTGTTTTCGTGTCCAGTAAGAAGTACTCCGACACCTCTTCGAACTCGGACATAATGGATCGAAGAGAGTCCCGGTTCATATCCTCGCCAACCCGAATCACCTTGATGATCGGCCAATCAATGTCTTCACAGTACGACGCGGCTTCATCGCCGTGGAGTTGTACGAACTCGAAGCCTACTCGATCACAGATATCATTGACGACGGACGCGGTCTCATTGACAAATACTCCAACAGGCCGCGCTCCGTACAGCCACGCAATAATATCTTTGGCGGATTCCGATGCGATATATCTCGGGCTCCCCGAATACTGAACGAATCCCAGAAAGTCAGCCCCTGCGCCGGAGGCATAGCGTGCATCGGCCAGATTCGTTATGCCGCAGATTTTGATTTGCGTCATGCCAGCCCCTTCAAAAATGATGCAAGCGCCTTGCCTGGTCGTTCTTCACGCATGAAGTATTCTCCGATCAGGGCAGCGTGAATGCCGTTATCGCGCAGGTGGAGCCCATCCTTCTGGCTCTCGATCCCACTTTCGGCGACTCGAGTGACATGCTGCGGCAGCTGATTCAACACATCGATGGCTCGGTCCATGTCTACCTCAAAGGTGTGTAGATCCCGGCTGTTCACCCCGATGATATCAGTGCGATCCACATCGACAAGGTCGAGCTCCGAGGGAGCATAGAGCTCGACGAGAACCGACAGCCCTATTTCCTCGGCTGCGTCCTGGAGTTCCGCGATCTGAGATCGTTCCAGACAAGCGGCTATCAGTAAGACAGCGTCAGCACCGAATGCGCGTGCTTCATGAATCTGGTAGGTGTCTACGATGAAGTCCTTTCTGAGGATTGGAATCTGAATATGGGGTCGACAGCTTTCCAGAAAGGTGATATCGCCCTGAAAATACAGGGGTTCGGTCAAGATGGAGACCGCCGCCGCGCCGCCATCCTGGTACTCCCGGGCGATGGAGACGACATCGAAGTCTTCACGGATCACGCCCTTCGAGGGCGACGCTTTTTTGGCTTCGGCGATCACGGAAAACACGGGCTCGCTCAGCACGCGAGCAAGGGACAGGGGAAAACGCGCAAATCCAGACATGGACTCGAGTGTAGACAAGCTTCGCTCGGCTTTTCGCGCCGAGATCACTCCCCGCGTATCACGTACAATCGCCTCAAGTATGGTGC
>CALBJU010000220.1 GCA_937893205.1 uncultured Bacteroidota bacterium | reverse complement strand
GCGGTCTTGAGCGGTTGGTGGTGGTGGTATGCTCCCCCGATCGTGGTTCTCGTGTGGATTTTTGTGGCTCTTTACATGACATCATCCGGCTTAGACACCTGGGCTAATCCAAAGTTGCGGCGGACATAATGCCAGAAGTCGCACTCAGAGTTCGCGATCTGGTCGTCCACTTCCACACCCGTGTCGGGGTTGTGCGCGCGGTCGATGGCATCGACTTCGACCTGTATGTTGGCGAGAAGCTTGGATTGGTTGGCGAATCGGGCTCGGGTAAAACCACGCTGGCGCTCGCGATTATGCGGATGATCAAGCCGCCCGGAATCGTCAATAGTGGCACGGTCATGTTGAGCGGCGTGGACTTGCTCGGCATGTCGCACTCCGAGATGAGAGAAATCAGATCCAGTGAGATCGCGATGGTCCCACAGGGCGCAATGAACGCGTTAAATCCTGTGCGGAAGATCGGCGCCCAGATCATCGATGGACTGATAGATCACGGCCAGGGCGGGAACAAGGAAAGCATGCAGGCCGCCGTGCGGACTCTAATGGAGCAGGTGGATCTGGATCCGGAGATAGCTGATCGGTATCCACATCAGCTCAGCGGGGGAATGCAGCAGCGGGTAACGATAGCCATGGCGATATCACTCGGCCCCAAGGTAATAATCGCAGACGAACCGACCAGCGCATTGGACGTCGTAGTCCAGCGCCACGTAATGGACACCTTCGAACGGGTGCAGGCCGCTACCGGGACTTCCGTAATCCTGGTCGGTCACGATATGGGATTGATGGCACAGTTCAACGACAGAATTGCGGTGATGTACGCTGGCCGTATTGTCGAGATCGCTCCCGTGGCGGAAATTTTTGCCAGACCTCAACACCCGTACTCGAAACTTCTGGTTTCCAGTTTGCCGCACACTCGCAAAAAAGAAGTCATGAAGGGAATACCCGGACTGCCGCCTTCGCTGGTCGAGATAATCCCTGGCTGCCCTTTCAATCCGAGATGCCCTTTCGTGATGGATAAGTGCCTGACGGAAAAACCAGAACTAAAAGAGAGTGAGCACAATTCCAAGTTTGCGTGCCATCTACCAGTGGGGTCATTATCATGACTTTGCTACTTGAAGCCCGGAACATTTCAAAGATTTTCACATCTGGCGGATTCGGTCATCAGCAGCGAACGGTGGCAGTGGACAGGGTTACGCTCAACCTGTCCAGCGACACCGGGAGCATCATCGCCCTCGCTGGTGAGAGCGGGAGTGGGAAGACGACTCTCGGCAGAATCTTGCTGGGCCTTGAAACGCCTACCCATGGCGATCTCCTGTATCGAGGCAACAACCTGAAAAATCTTGGAAGACAGGATCGAAAAACTTTCAGACGAGAAGTACAGGCGATTTTTCAAGATCCGTTCGCTGTCTACAACCCGTTTTATAAGATCGACCATATCTTCAATGTCGCAATCGGAAAGTACAATCTGGCCTCATCAAAAGAAGAGGGTAGGCACCTGGTCGAAGAGGCCATTCGGGCAGTCGGCCTGCGCGCGGAAGAGACTCTTGGCAGGTATCCCCATCAGCTGAGTGGAGGGCAACGTCAGCGCATCATCGTGGCGAGAGTATTTCTGCTCAAACCGAAGGTCATTATTGCCGACGAACCCGTCTCAATGGTGGACGCCTCGCTGAGGGCAACGATCCTTGAGGCTCTCAGGGAATTGCACACGGCCCACAAAATGTCCATCCTGTACATCAC
>CALBJU010000219.1 GCA_937893205.1 uncultured Bacteroidota bacterium | reverse complement strand
CTGCAATCCTCTCGGATGCGCTAGAATCTGTCATTCACCTTCTTGCCACCGGTTTTGCTGCCTTCAGTCTGTGGTACTCCGTACAGCCACCCGATGAGCAACATCCGTACGGCCATGGGAAAATCGCCTACTTCTCATCCGGTTTTGAAGGCGGACTGATTTTTATCGCTGCACTGAGCATTCTGTATACTGCTACAACCGACCTCATTTACGGATCAGAACTGCATAACATTAGTGCGGGGTTGTGGATTACGGGCGGATTGGCATTTGTAAATCTGTTGTTGGGATGGGCGCTCGTCCAAACCGGGAAAAAGCAGAATAGTGTTGTTCTGATAGCGAATGGTCAACACGTTTGGACTGACATGTGGACGAGCGTCGGAGTGATTATCGGACTCGTGTTGGTTTCGGTGACTGGGATTCTATGGTTGGACCCGGTCGTGGCGATTATCCTGGCCCTGAATATCTTGTGGATGGCCACCAAGCTGGTCAAGAATGCTGTCCACGGGCTTATGGAAGCGGCCGATCCCCTCGAGACGAAAAAAATAACAGACCTCCTCGACAAAGCGGTACGCGAGCAGACGATATCTGGATTCCATCAGCTGCGTCATCGGCGCGTGAACGACAGTATCTGGATTGAATATCATCTACAGTTTCCGCTGGAGGATTCCATTACGGAGGCTCACGAGAAATCACATGGGGTGGAAGAAAATTTACATCGCCTGTTCAATAAAGATCATGTTGTTGTGACAGCGCATCTCGAGCCAATTGAACACGACGAAACCCATCCGCACAGCCATCACGAGCCGCGGATCGACGTTCTTGGAGGGGATTCGAATTGAAAGCTAAAAAGATAATCGTCATTGGGGGAGTGGCCTCTGGTCCTGCGGCAGTCGCAGAAGCACGCCGCACCGATTCGGAAGCGGATATCACGATTGTGGAGATGGGTCCCGATATCTCCTACAGCGCTTGCGAGATGCCACTCTATGTATCCGGGGAAATTGCGAATTCGGAGCGCCTGGTTCGATACGCGGTTGCCAAATTCAAAGAGCAATTTTCGTCGACCGTTTTCACGCATCATGAAGTCGAGAGAATCGATGTACAGAAGCGGGTGGTGATGGTCCGTGACCTTACCACACAGCACGAACGTGCGCTTTCCTACGACAAGTTGATTCTGGCAACAGGATCCGGGGCCGTCGTTCCGGAGGCGCTTCAATCCAGCTCGCGAGACGTACACATTCTGCGCAGTCTTCAGGACGCCAGGTCGATCGTGGACACGCTCGACCCGAGGACGATTCACCACGCAGTGATCGTCGGAAGCGGATTTGTGGGCCTTGATGTGGTCGAATCATTGCTGCACCGGGGAATCCGCGTGACGATGTTGGCCTCCGAAGGACGCGTACTCAAAGGGTCACTCGACGCCGATATGAGCGCTCTCGTTGTTGATCATCTGGAACAGAAAGGAGTGTCGGTCCGCAACGAGCGGGCCACCTCACTGGATGTGGCTCCAGATGGCTCGATTCGAGCCGTATTGACCGATATCGGCGAAAAAATTGGTTGCGGATTCGTTCTCATAGCCGCGGGCACGAGGCCCCTGACAGAACTGGGAATTCAAGCGGGACTCAAGACCGGTGAATCGGGAGCCTACGAGGTTGATTCACAGCTTCGGACGTCTGTGCCTGGAATCTGGGCCTGCGGTGATTGTATCGAAAAGAAGGACGCTGTCACAGGCAAAAGTATTCGTGCACCACTTGCGCTCAATGCATTCCGTTCTGGCCGCGTCGCGGGACGCAACGCGGCCAGGAGCGGCAAAGGAAGGCCGGCTCAGCTGGGACCCATTGTGATGGCGACCGCAATATCCGCGAGCGGGCTCGAGGTTGCCCACACTGGCTGGAGTGTCGAAGAGGCGCAGAGCGCCGGACTAGCAGCCGTGGGGGAGACCATAACGCACCGGAGCGCTTCGTCCCTCGCCAACCATCATCCACTTTGCGTCCGACTCGTGGCCGATCCCTCGTGGGGTAAGCTCCTCGGAGCACAAATCATTGGGCTTCAAGGCGCGGCCCAACGGATAAACATCATTACGGCCTTACTTAGAACGGGTGCCACGGTCGACGATCTATACAACGTGGACTTTGTTTATTCACCCAGGTTGGCGCCGGCCCACGATGCGATGATGATTGCCGCCCGCATGATGCAAAAAAGATTGATCGGTAAGCGATGAACTCAAGACAGAAAGTGACACCGGCTCGATCCTCTTCTGCGCGGCTCGAAGCGGCCAGACAGCTGGATGAAAATGAGGAGAGGGACGCCTATGTCGGACTCTCCCGGAAAGACGCGGGCACCAATGCGTTGTTGGAACGGGGAGTCAGGGACCTCGTGTCCGGCGTTACCCGGTGGCAGAGGTATCTCGATTTCTTGATCGAGTCGTTTTACAAGGGAGACGCGTCTGGAATAGAGAAACCCATGAGGACCGTACTCCGAATGGGCATTTATGAGCTCTTGTTTACCCGGAAGCCCGATCACGCGGTGCTGAATGAATCCGTTGAGACGACCAAGGCGCATGTGCGTCCGGGAGCAGGATCGTTGACCAACGGGCTTCTTCGAAATATTCTTCGTAGGAGGGATTCTTTGCCTGAGCCATCTGGTAGTCAACTGCGCAGGATTGCAATTCGACACTCACACCCCGACTGGATGGTTGGCCGATGGATTCAGCAGTGGGGAGAAGAGGACACCGTTAAATTTCTGGAGCACAACAATCAGCGGCCCGTATTTGGAGTACACATTCTGTCCGAGAAGGAAGCTGTACTGAAGGCGATTGAAGATGCCGGTGCCGAGTGGGAGCCGTCTCCATTCCTGACAGATTTTATTCGGGTCAGAAGCATTCAACCCCTCCTCAGAGGGGGATTCTTGAAGCGCGGGGCGGTACGTATTCAAGACGAGGCAGCCGCTCTTGTAGTCAAGTTTGTCGACCCCCATCCAGGCAGCCAGGTGCTTGACCTATGCGCTGCTCCAGGAAGCAAGACGACTCTCCTGGCTCTCCTGCTTGAAGGGACTGGCCGGGTTGTCGCCGCCGATATTCATAGGCGAAGATTGCGCCTCGTAAAACAAAATATTGCGCTGTCTGGAGTGAAAAACGTTCAGGTGGAAGTCGCGGATGGCGCGGAGCCGCCTGCGAGCTGGAAGCAGGCTTTTGACCATGTCTTGCTTGACGCACCCTGCACTGGATTCGGAGTTCTTGGCAAACGGGCAGACATGCGCTGGAGGCGAACGGAATCCGACCTGGCTGACCTCATCGTGCTTCAACGCAAACTTATGGACGGAGCCGCCTCCTGTGTAAAAACAGGGGGGATTCTCACCTACAGCACCTGTTCGGTTGATCCAGAAGAAAACGAGGCACAAGTCCAGGATTTTCTGAAAGACAATGTGAGTTTTTCCCTTGAGGATGCCCCACCGTCATTTCCAGCAGATCTGCTCCATGATGGAAAAACGTACCTCAGTTTACCCTTCAAGACGGGTATGGATGGCGCATTCGCGGCGAGATTGCGACGAAACCGCTGACTGATTGGCTAGCAGGTGGTCTTAGGGTGTATACCAGAGGAAGTGCCCTCAGAAACCTGGGCTATTCTCGGGCATTCCTCAAACATTCTATCATGCAACTGTCGCCTATGCGTTTTTATCTGCGTTTATCGCTTCTTTTCAGCCTGATTGCTGCATCAGGGGTTTCTGTTGAAACGGTCCAGGCGCAGCGAATTGCCAAATATGGTGCAGATTTTCTGGCCGGCGGAGTAGGTGCACGGGCTCTTGCTATGGGAGGCGCGTATATCGCGGTTACCAACGATGTGTATGCCGGATTCTGGAATCCAGCCGGGCTCCATAATGTCAAGACGGCTGAAGCCTCATATATGCATGCTGAGAGGTTTTCAGGGGTTGTTTCTTTTGACTATGCGGGCTTTGCGACTCCCTTTTCGGAAAAGAGCGTAATTGGAATAACCCTGATCCGAAGTGGTGTGAACGACATTAAAAACACACTCGACGCGTGGGATCCCGAGCGTAATCAGCCAAAACTGGATCCTCAGAGCTCAATAACGACTTTTTCAGCGGCTGATTATGCACTGTTCATTGGCTACGGCCGAAAAGTGAACGATCGACTCGCAATCGGAGTGACCTCCAAGATTATTCGTCGATCCATCGGCGAGTTCGCTCAGGCTTGGGGCTATTCGATGGATGTTGGTGTGCAGTATCGCAGCAACTCCTGGGCTTTCGGTCTTACCATTCAGGACGTAACCACGATGCTGCAGTCGTGGTCGGTTGATACAGGCAGCCTGGCAAATTTAAAAGATGTTTTTGGAGATGATCTGCCCGAAGGCGGCACTGAAGTGGTCTTACCCGTATTGCGTTTCGGTGTCGCGAAGTGGTTCGAGTATTCGAAAGGAAGATTGCTCCTGAGTATGGATACCGACGTAGCATTTGATGGACAGAGTGCAAACAGCTTTGGTGCTGGCGACGTTTCCATACATCCACGAATGGGTGCAGAGTACAGCTACGCCGACGTTGTCGCTTTCCGTGCAGGATTCAATCGCATTCAAAGTGTAGATGGAGTGGGGCTCGACCTCACTCCCTCGATTGGCGCTGGCATTCGATTGGGACATGCGGCCCTTGACTACGGCTTTGGGGACTTTGCAGGCCTGGTATCCGATCTTGGATACTCCCATCGCATTTCTGTTCAGTACGCCTTCTCTTCAGGAGAATGAGCTCGATATCCCATACCGGCAGCATCTCTCTTGTAATTCCTGTTTATAACGAAGAATCCATGCTTCCCCATCTCATCGGGGAGATCGAGTCGTTCCGAAAATCGCGTAAAGAAAAGATCGGCGTTATTCTGGTGGATGACGGGAGCACCGACTCCACTGTCGCTCTCGCCCGCTCGCTGACTAGCGAGCTTTCGGGCTACACATTGGTGGAGTTCACCCGAAATTTCGGACATCAATTGGCTGTAACTGCGGGTATTGAAGTCTGCACCGACGATGCCGCAATCGTCATGGACGCTGATCTACAGGATCCACTCGATGTCGCAGGTAAAATGATAGATGCCTGGCATGAGGGATATGACGTGGTCTACGGGGTTCGTACACAGCGCAATGACGTCGGATGGTTTCAACGCCAGACGGCACGGTTGTACTATCGATTTTTCCGCTCCTTCACGGGAGTCGAAGCGCCAGTGGATGCAGGTGACTTTCGACTGTTGTCAAGAAAGGTCATGAAAGCCTATCGTCAACTGGGAGAGCAACAACCGTACGTGCGGGGTCTGATAGCGTGGCTCGGATTTAATCAGAAGGCGGTCGAGTATGTGCGACCGGGCAGACTTGCTGGATCCACCAAGTATCCATGGCGACGAAGATTTGAGCTGGCTCTGGACGGAATTGCTTCTTTCTCCGGGAAGCCGCTACGGTATGCGATGCGCATGGGCCTCGCCGTGTCGGCCGGATCGATTATCGGACTGATTTGGGTATTGTTTACCAAGTATGTTTTTGAGACTGCGATAACGGGCTGGGCATCGCTCATCTTCGTCGCTTTTTTCTTCGGTGGCTTACAATTGTTTTTTCTGGGAGTCGTGGGATCGTATCTGGCGCGTGTCTACGATGAGGTAAAAGGTAGGCCTCGGTATGTAATTCAGGATATCTGGCTGTTGGGTAAAGACAGGGCCGGGAGCATTCAAGCAGATGACGAGTTGGTGCCTTCGACCCATTTTACAAGGTTGGAAGAAGAGTGAATAAACAGGATTGGACCGGAGTTTCGATCAGTTTGGGCGTCCATCTCGTTCTGCTGATTCTGTTGTCTCTGCTTACGGCAGCGGCCACGGACGAAAGTCCCATGGGCTTTTTGGAAGTAGAATTTGGGGATTTTAAGGAAGGGGGACCCGTTCAACGCGCTCCCGAAAGAGTAGACCCGGAGCCGGAGGAGGTGGAGACGGAGGAAGAGGTAGAAGAGCGGCCGGCAGTAGCTCCCCCTGAAGACGTGAAGCCGGTTGAGTTGCCCGACGAAAATCTGAACATCCCCGATGAAGAAATTATAGAAACGCCTGAAGCTGATGTCATCGCGCCCGAAGAGAGCGTGACGGTAGAAGAGGAAGTGGCGGAAATACCGGAACCCGAAAAGGAAATCGTCCAACCTCTTGGTAGCGGTTCGTTGACAGCCGATGACGGCACGGACAGCGGTGATGAGGGAGAAGCAACCGATGAAGTGGCTTCCGCACCTTATCGAATTAAAGGACTGAATCGGGCCCCGACCAGCACACCCCTGCCTATCTATTCCGATTCTGCTCCAGACGATGTTCGAATAACAATCAGAATTACCGTGGATCCCCAGGGTCGAATTATCCGAAGGATTCCATTGATCAAAGGAGATCCGAATCTGGAGAGAGAAGTGATGAACGCGCTGCTCAGGTGGCGATTCAACGCGCTTCCGGTCAATGCTCCCCAGGAGAATCAACAGGGCACGGTCTCTTTCCGATTCCGCCGTCACTGAGGCGGCGTCCATCGAGTGCCGGACATCTGGCCTGTACGAGTGTCGTTATTCGGCCGTCATCCCACCGATCCACTCCTGAACGTTCAGCCCACCCCAAATCTTTGGGAACAGGCTCTGAACGAAGGCCGGACTCTCGGTGGAGACGAATCCAAGTCCAAGGCTCATCGGACCAGATCGGACTATTACCAGACGAGTTCTTCC
>CALBJU010000218.1 GCA_937893205.1 uncultured Bacteroidota bacterium | reverse complement strand
GTGATCCGAATGGTCAAACAATCATTGAATAACTGTCAATAGTTTCATATTATGGAATATATTCCACAATACGGAATACAAGAATACGAAAATAGCAGGAAGACGGCAAAATCCCGAAAATCCGGCAATATTCGACCTCACGTTTAATCAGCCCTAATAATGTCAGCTGGAACCGCTTTTCATCCGCGAACCGAAAAAATCTGCCTCAGCCGAGACTGGCTTCAGTGGTCGGGCTTCTTTGTTGCCAACTCATACAGCGATTTTGCACAACCAGAGTACGCCGCGATCCGACACTCGGCGGCTCTCATCGATGTATCACCCCTCTACAAATACTGGGTGACGGGCCCGGACGCTGTAGCGATGACCAATCGTGTCGTTACCCAGGACACTTCCAAGATGGATGTTGGTCAGGTGCTCTATACGCCCTGGTGTGATCCAGACGGCGCCGTGCGCCAGGAAGGCACTATTTTTCGACACACCGAAACCTCTTTTCAGATCTGTGCCGCCGAGCCGGCCCTTGGATGGCTCGAGCTCAACTCACGGGGATTTGACGTAAGCATTACAGACCGGTCAGACGCCACAGCTGCGCTCTCTCTGCAGGGGCCCAACTCAAGGGATATCCTGAAAATGGTCTCGTCTGTTCCGATAGACGACATGAAGTTTTTTCGATTTGCTCACGGACAGATCGGCTCGGTCCCCGTGACCATTTCCCGAACGGGCTACACCGGGGATCTCGGATATGAAATCTGGATCCCCGCCGAGCACGCAGTCACCGTGTGGGACATACTCATAGAACGGGGCGCTTCTTATCACATTACCCCGTGTGGCCTGACGGCCATGGACACCTCCAGGGTTGAAGCCGGATTCATTCTGATTAATGTTGACTACGTGAGTTCAGAAGTAGCGCGGCTGCCGAGCCATCGAATGTCAGCTTATGAGCTCAACTTGGGATGGGCCGTAAAATTGAACAAGGAGGGCCATTTTGTCGGCCGAAAGGCACTCGAAAAGGAAAAACTGACAGGGCCGAAGCGAAAAGTAGTCGGAATAGAAATCGGTTGGAAACCGCTCGAAGATGTATATGGAAAGGCGAACCTGATGCCCGACCTGCCTCCCACGCCATGTCGAGAGCCCGTACCTGTTTATGATCGTAACGGCACGAACATTGGCCGAGTCACGACACGCGTCTGGTCAGGCTTGCTGAAAAAGTATATCGGCCTTGCTACGGTGGACTCTGCTTTTGCTGCACCGGACACCGAAGTATTCATGGAAGTAACCATTGACTTCCAGCGCAAGAAAGTCCCTGCGAGGGTTGCTAAGACGCCATTCTATCGACCAGCCAGAATGCGTGGATGACGGTGACACACGAGTCACACCATATCGAAGCTCCTAAGGGCACTCAAGCCATTATTCGCGCCATTCATCTGTTAAAGGCCGTCGCCGCAGCGGAGCAGGGAAGCTCACTCACCGAGCTGGCCACGGACCTGAAGCTTTCTCCCTCGACTACTCACCGCATCCTCAGCGCACTTGAGAGCGAGGGGCTGGTTGCCCACCACGTGTCGTCGCACCGCTATACACTCGGTTCGGCTGCCCTGACCATCGGTGCGCATGCCCTTCAGAAAAGTGACATCCGGGCTCTTGCCAGACCGCTGCTCCTGCACCTTGCCGGAGAGAGTGGAGAAACGGCATCACTCGAAATTCCGGTTGAAGGTCAGATGCTCATTCTGGATGAGGTGGCTGGTTCTCAGATCGTGGGAGCACGGGTTGAAGTCGGAACCAGATGGCCGATTTTCGCAACCTCCACAGGCAAAGCGCTTCTGGCAGAGCTCTCCGACGAGGCGCTCGAAGTACAGTTGTGCCACGCTCGCAGGC